>JAPKCE010000135.1 GCA_028823075.1 Myxococcota bacterium | reverse complement strand
GCTTTAGATAGGCCCGCCCCTCGGCCAGTTGGTAATCGTAACGCAGCACCTTACCCGTTGCGGCTTCTTTCAGTTCAGCGAGCCAAGCGAAGGTGCCGTTTGGACCGTCTAGGCGCGCCTCGGCACGGTAACCGAGGAGCCATAAGCTGCCGTCCGGGAGAAACACGCGAAAGCCCGTTTCACTGCGCAATACGCGGCAGCGGTTCCCTTGTCCGAGCACCCGGTACTCGCCGTTGCCCAACGGAATTAGACGCCCGGAAGCCACGCCTAACCCGACAGCTTCAAGCTCGTCGCTATCGTCGTATTGAGGAAGGCCGTGGCGTAAACTGCGGCGAATCTGCGGCAGCGGCAGCGACCAGCCCGGACCCATCGGCCCATCGCCCAAATTGCCGTTATAACTCAGCGCAAACTTAGGCTGAAGCCCGCCCGAGCCCTTGGGGAGGGGCAACGCAAAAACGTGACTAGCTTGGCCGCTGAATGCGGCGAGTTCGACCTTGCCGGCCAAGCCTTCAAGCGAACCTGGTGCCGCTGGAAGTTTTAACGTTTCAGAAGAAACACTACCGGCTGCTGGACCCTGCACCGCCAGCGCCAAGGCGGGAACGACGAGCAGAGTTAAGCCGACGAGGGCGCGCATTAGCGAGCCGCGGAGATGTATTCAAAGCGCAGCAAAATGTCTTCGATGCGTTGCAAATGCAATCCGGCCGGATCTCGTGAACTGGCTAAACTTTGCTTAGAAAAGAAAAGTGCATAGTCGCCGAATAGCCCCATACCAGCCAGGGTTTTATCGCTGCCAACAGCGTCGCCATTAAGCGACTCTACGGAGACATTGTGAAGAACTTGGAAGTTGATCGCTGTGTAGGGGCGCGCCGCGTTTTCTCGGTTTTGACCGTCTTCACCAAAGAGGTTGCGCCACGGGCGCGCCGACTCGCTATAAAAGGGATCATCCTCACTGGCACCGGAACACAAGCGGCTCATAAAGGTGTTTGATTTTTGCAAACCGACCTGCGGCAAGGAACGGGTGCCCTGGTTGACGCTTGACGGACCGGTAAGCGAGACGGCGATGCTCCACAGGCGTTCTGCGCAGTTATCTCCATTGAAGAGGGGATCGCTAGCGACTGCATGCGGCGTGCTCATGTGTACCAGATCGGGTGGGATCAGGGTGAAGGGCACGCGGTAACCGATAAGCTGTCCATCGCTGTCGTAAACTGCATGTTCCTCCCGGCTAAGATAGACCCCTAAACGCTGCTCTGCCGATAGATTATGATACATGGTTTCACCGGCGACTCGATCACCGACGAGCAAGAGATGATCACGCAGGCTAATAACCGAGACTGTTCGCCGGTCTGAAATCACGAGACCATTAACGGTCTCGCCGTTGCGCTCAGCGCGTAGACTAGTAAAAAGGCTCTGTAAGTCATCGGCGTTGCGCAGGCTGAGCGCGTGACGACGTAACTGTGGTCGGCTGCTCTGCTGAGTCGATTCAAGGCTGCGCACAGTCAAATAGGCGTAACGCCGGGCCGAGATCATTATGCGTCGAAACGCCTGGATATCCTGCCCCGACGAACGCTGCGCAAGGTGACCGGTGGGTGTAGCGGCAAAACGCCTGAGTTCGGCGCGGGCGGCACGAATAGCGCGGGCGCCGCCGGCTACAGCATTGCCGAATTGCGTGCGAGCACGCTCAAAGATGATGTATTGCTCCTCGATTCGGTTGCTCGCCGAACGCATCGAAATTAACACGCTTTGGGCGCCGTGGTAACATTGTTTTAATGAGCTCTCGCGTTGCAATGCGCCGAGGGCAGATTGGTGCTCGCGCTCGGCGGCTGTCATGATGCCGCTCAAAGTCGCTGAAACAGCCTTGCCAGTTGCACCGAACCACGAGACCGGATTTAGGTTAACCTCGCCTCCTGATGCAATAATGTCAGCAGCAGTTTTAACAACATTTAGCCCCTGCATCACCAAATCATGACGCCCGATAGTCTCGGCCATCTGCTCGTTTGTGGCGCCCCGAATCAAACAACCGCGCATCGCGTGGTCGTAATTCTCGGTCAGCTCAACAACCTGCGCACGGGCTGTTTGAATCTGCTCGGCGGCGAGTAAGACCCCCAGCGCCATCTCGCCCAAACTGCCCTTAAAGCAATTGGTGTACGCAGGACCTGCTGGAGGGCGAGGCAGTTCGGTTTGGGCCGCAGGGAGCTGTGCTGCGCAAACCGCTTTCGCCTGTTGACGATGTTTCGGTGATGGGTTTGCCCGCGGCAGAGCTGCCGACAGCGCGTTGAGCACTCTTTTGCCGAGGTTTTCGTCGCCATCCCAAGCGTCGATACCGCGCTCGACCGCCTGCTCAACCGTTCCCGCTGCTGCCGCATCCATAAAGGCATCGAGTTCGTCATCACCGAGTTCGATTTCGGCCCCATAAATCTTCTTCAGTTCCGCTGCATAACAGATCTGAAAGGCGAAATCGTCTTGGGTTAGACTTTCGAAAATAGCATCTTCATCGTAGGCGCATTGCGGCCGGTTTGCATCGAGAAAACAGGTGCTCAACAGGGCTTCCGGGTCGGCTTGGCTCGTTGGCTCAAAGGCAGGCGCGGCAGCATTGGAGCCGCAGAGCCCCGCGAATTGCGCGACGTAGCGATCGCGCATCTGACCGCCTACGAGATCATACGAGAAACTACGGTATTGCTGCTCCTGCTCATCGCGGTAGGCTTGCCGGGCGCTCGTTTGAGCCGCACGAACGCTTGCCAATTCACTATTAAGCTGACTCAGAAACCAATCGAGCGAAGAGAAGTAGCGCGCCGCACCACCGCTGCTCTCGCGCTCAAACTTAAGCGGCAGATCGGCGTCGCTGATCCCTAGGGGGTTGTCACCGGTTCGCAACAAACGAAGCTGCTCTGCGAGACGGCTGCGAGCCTCGGCCAATTCATTTCGCGCTTGCCGATACTTTGCCCCCCACGCTGCTGCGGGGCTTGAACGCTCGGCCAAAGCATTAATAAATTGAGCCAAAAACGCGGAGCGCGCGAAAAACGTCTTACTCTGTGCTGCGTCGAACTCGGCAGGATCAACGTGACGCCGGTCAAGCAACCAGTCGCTGTGAAAATCGAGTTGGGCGATTAGCGTTTCGGCCATGACCAGAGCCAAGCCTTGGCGCTGAGAATCGCTTGCCGAGGTGGCGCCCGACAAGCGATGGGCGCGATAATCCGGTGCGTCGAGTTGCTCCTGAGCGATGTGCTCAATGGCTTGGCGAAGCCGCGGGTGAAGAATAAGGTCCCAGCCGCGGACGAGTTGGCGAGCCACCGCTTCCGGGGCCGGCATATCCTCCCCCGGAGCGCTGTGCAGATCGACAATGCTTTGGGCGCGGCGCACTTCCGAAGCGATCAGCGAATGACTGCGCAACCAACCCGCAATCAAATACTGTAGAATCGTTGTTTTGCGCGGGTCTGAGCTGCCCATAACGCGTTCGAGCACCGAGAAAAACCGCCCCTTTGAAAAGCAGGTTGCCGGGGACAACAATGCTCTTATCTGTCGGGCTGCAGAACCAGAACTCTCGGGTTCACTCGGCGCGAGTTCCGCCAAACAAGCCGCAACCAACTCACCGAGTTGGGCGCTCGCGTTTCTGTCGTCCCTGGCGAACAAGCCGGGAAAGACTTGCTGGACCTGATCACCAGCGCAAAGCGGGTTGCGTGAAAAGGACGCATTTTCACCAACAAACGCCGGCGCATTAACATTGGCCTCATCCCCTCGATAACAGAGGATGCGCTCATCGCAGCTTGCATTGCTTTGTACGGGATACGAACAACTCCAAGAGCAGATATTTCCAAAGCACGTCGGGTTAACTGGACAACGGCATTCGTGGTTGCGCGCATAGTCTGAGCAGGCATTTGCGCTGTAAAACGGCTCAAAAGTCGGCCCGCCACAAAGAGCTAAGCTTCCCTGTTCTCGCCAGCCAAAGTCCGGCGCGTCTTTCCAGTCATCGAACAAGGATGCTATCTGTTGGTTGACCGCTCGACCCCACGAGAACTCGGGGTCGCCGGACAACGGGACGATGGTCTGAGCGACGATTTCAGGCGGCAGGTTTTCGCGCTCTTGCCCTTGCGAAATTAATGCGCGTCGCCAGCGCGCTCGAAGAAGACCGCGCCGACTAATAGAATGCGCGCCGTGACGCATTTCAAGAACAATACCCGCTTCGAGTTTACCCGAATCGATGGTCATCGTATCAATTGAACCGGCGAGATTAAAGGCCATCCCATATTCGCCACTAGCCAAAGTCATTGGCTCAATGTCACCAGCGTACCGATTGCCGTTGAGAGTCAGTAATGATTTGCTCAAACCGCCGGCGTCGCCGCCAAACAAGTTGCCCGTTTCATCGACGATAACCGCGTAGGCACTGCGAGCTGAAACTGTAATCAGGCGCAATGTTACCGGTAGGCGTTCATCGGCGCCTAACTCCACCCAGCCACGGTATAAGCCGGCCGTGGGCAATTCCTCTACCTCGATTTCGACTCGGCTCAGGGTAACGCGTTTGACCCGCCCCGGAGCGATGACCTGCAAAGACCAAGCGCTTTGGTCGCTGCCCGCGGCGGCTCTAAAAGCAATCGACCGCTCAGAGAGGCGACCTAGATCGGTAAGCGAGCAATAACGCTGGTAGGCTTGACCATCGTCACAAGAGACCTCCGCTCCGATCGACGCAACAAAACGCAAACTCGGGATCGCCACATCGCCGACGCGAACATGGACCGCATAGGAATTCTCGGGGCTCGGCGTGACGATGCTCGTCTGCATGACTTGAAAATCAGGGCTGATATACTCTGCCGCGGCAGGGAGTTCCGTCTCGTTCGGGTCGTCGACGCATTCACCAAACAGGCTGCACGCTTTTCCATCGGCGCAATCGTCAGCGCTGTGACAGTCAGCGACGCAGCGGCGCTCTTCGCAGCGACTACCACAAGGGCAACTCGACAGATCGCGGCAGGTCACCAAGTCAACGTTCAGCGAGTTGAGCAATTGCAGGTCACGCTGACAGGCAGGGCCTTGCGGTTCAGAACCGGCGTCGGACGGGGCCTGATCTCCTCCATCTGCTGCAATGCCGGCGTCGCTTCCTTCAACCGGCTCGTCGGCCGGGCAAGCGGAGAGAAGAAACATAGCGCAAAGGGTGATCGCTGCTGATTTCATGGCGGTTGCTCCTAGAACTGAACGCGCTGGGGGGTATGGGTATCGTTGGTGTTGCCGTTGCCCAGCTGACCGTAATTGTTGCGGCCCCAACAATAAACTCGGTTCTGGTTGTTCAAAGCACAGGTGTAGAACTCGGCAGCGGCGATTTTAAGCGCGTTGCTGATCCCACCGACGTATGTTGGTCCATGCGGGGTTTCACGGCTTGCTTGGCCGGTTTGACCGTACTGATTTGCTCCCCAACATCTAACCCGACCTGTCGTTGTCAAGCCGCATGAATGTTGATGACCGAGGGCAACAGCCGCCATACCCGTGGCAATTGTGTTGCGAGATGACCTCCCCCCGGTTTGCGAGGCGTGAGCTTGGCGATGCGAATTCGTGCCCCAACATGACAAATGGCGACTGTTGTTAACAACGCACGCATGCCCGCTGCCACCGACGGCCACATCTCTAAGACGAGCTTCCGAAAGCACTAGCGCTGGATAATCATAGCTCGCCTCTGTGAGATTGCCTGTTGGGCTGAGTTGATAACCCGTGTTTATACCAGCGCAAGTCAGACTAGCGCCGGTCAATGCGCAAATGTTGTAAGGGCCCCCGACTAAAGTAGCCTCGTGATAACGATCACGCCAAGCTGTTGTCGGGCGGGTTTGTTGCTGCACGTTTTGCAGGCCGAGTTGCCCGGCTAGATTGTCTCCCCAACAGTAGACCTGACCGTTGGTTTTGACAGCGCAGGTGTGGCGC
>JAPKCE010000134.1 GCA_028823075.1 Myxococcota bacterium | reverse complement strand
GCTGGCGAACACGTCGACGGCCATCGGCTTGGTCAAGCCGAGCTCTTTTTGCAAGCCCCAGGCGATCATCGGGAAATCGACCCGAAGACGCTCGTGAACCGCGCCTACGGCAGGGTGACTAGCGATCTTTTGAAGTTTGGCCGCATCGATAACCGGGCCCATACCCTTGTTCGAGTTACCGGTAAGAAAGCCGAGCAACGAACTGCCCTTTTCGGCTTTCAGTTGCAGGGTTCCGGCAGGCAACTGGCCCAAGACCCCCTCGACAACATGCTCTTGCAGCCCCAGGCCAATGCGCAAGAACAGCACCAGCGCAGCGACGCCAAACACCATGCCGACACCGCTGAACACAAGTGCGCCCAGGTCACGCCGGATGCTGCTGCGAAGGAGTCCTACAAACCCTCTCATCAAAGGGTCTCCAAGCGGCCATTATGAAGCCTAAGAACGCGATCAGCGGCCTCGGCGACGCGTGCCTCATGAGTGACCCATAGACTGGCAGCCCCCTTTTCCTTGGCGAGGTTGCGCAAACGCTCGATCACCGCGGCGCCGGAGACTTCGTCAAGGTTACCGGTGGGCTCATCGGCGAGCAGCACGGCGGGCTCGTTGCGCAAGGCGCGAGCGATGGCCAAGCGCTGGCATTCGCCGCCACTCAGGTTGGTCGGATAATCGGCTCCGCGGCCGCTTAGCCCAACCGCATCGAGGAGGGCCTCGGCGCGCCGCGAGTCAGGCCCACCAAAGAGCCCCGGAAGCTCTATATTTTCAGCCGCGTTTAGATGGTCTAGAAGATGAAAACGCTGAAAAACCATGCCGATGTGTTCGGCCCGCAAACCTGCTAATTGCGACTCGCTCAAAGTGGAAAGGTCCCGACCATCGACCTGCGCACAGCCCAGGTACTGGCGGTCAAGCCCGCCGATAATGCGCAATAAAGTCGACTTACCCGCCCCCGAGGCACCTAGGACAGCGACCACTTCGCCAGCCGCCACACAAAGGTCCACGCCTTCCAGAATGGTCCGCTCGCCGAAGTTACGACTGACGCTCGTGAGTTTGATCATGGTAATCGGCAGCTTAGGGCTTAACCGCAGCGCTCATGGTTAATTCACCGTGGCCGGTTTGATAGGACCCGGCTAAACCGCCGGTTAGTAGAAAGTAGTTATATTGCGCCAGGCCCGTGGCAACTTTGCCGATCAGCGGCCCGACCGAACTGCTCTGAGCCAAAACAGCACCGGCATTTAGCGCCGCTGCCAAAGCTTTAAAGTCGACCCAGATAGCCGATTGACGGTCACCGTCGAGGTTGATCGCTTTGGCTTGAGGGCGCTCTTTCACAAGGGTCTCGGTCGGCACCTGACCAAAACGAAGGCTCAAAGTTTTGCTGCTTTTGTCGGCACGTATTTTCAAATTTCCCACCTCGCTCTGGAAATCAAAACCGTTGGGCAAGCCAGTGAGCCCGGGAACGGGTGCCCCAGATATCTCGACCACCTTTTTTAGGATATCGATTAAGGCTTGAGGGTCGCCGCCCGCTATGTCCAACCCGACGAAGGCTCCAGCCATCAAAGTGAGCACGCTCGTCGGAGATTTCCCAGTGCCCAGCCAAAGTGAAAAGGTGGTACCCAAGGGGCCCAAAATATCTTTCTCCAGGTCGAGGCCATTCTCCCCCAAGGTAGCCTTCATGCCTTTCAAAGCCTGAGCGACTTGTGGCGTTTTAGCGAAGGTTCTGATGATCGCCGCAGGGTCGGTACTTTGCTGCCAGGCGACGATACTTCTGGCGGGTACTGCGGATACTGGCAGGGATTTGGGCATGAGACTTTTGAGGTTGGCGAGCGCCTCGCCTTCGGCCTTCGAGATACTGTCCATTTCAAGCTTAAGCAGGCCCGCCGTAAAACTAGCTAGCCAACCGCTACCCGCCAGCTTGAGCGCTTCGTCAGACGCCTCCGCTTGCGAACCGACGATCTTTGGCGTGCCAAAGATAAGCCCCTGCCCCAGAGTGGGAATCTTAGCGACCAACTCCTGAAACAGCGGTTCAGCGTCAAGCCGTTTGCTGCCGTCCTTAAGACGCTCCAAAGAGTCTTTATCGCCTGAGGTAAAGACGACTCGGTCGCCCTTGATGAACAAGCCGCCAGCGACCGTACGCTTTTGACCAAAGGTTCGTTCAAAGGGATACCATTCGCCGCCATCGTGGGCGACGGGAGCGCCTAGGTCCATTGCGCCTTCGCGTTCCGCAAGCCGTTTCGCCATTGCCAACAATAGCTTTTTATCACTGAGCGTCAGACTCACCAAGCTGTCCCAATCGGCCGAACTCCCCTTGCCGCCGAACCACAGGCCAATGCCCGGGGCGAGATCTAAACCCGCCTTTTTCCATTTGGAAGCAGCGAAAATATCAAACCCGATACGCTCCATCAAAGCTTTCTGGATGCGAACAGGGTCATCGATAACCCCGGCGATACGTTCCACCTGGGCCTTCACACCGACCAGCGCTGCGGCTGGGTCGTGGATGGCTATCGCCAAAGCAGCATCATCGGCCGGAAGCAGTGCCATGACGGCAGTCACTTTTTGTTTGGCGTTCGAATTGACCGCTGAGCCCTCGATTTTTTCGGGACTGCAGTTACAGGCATGCAAGCTCAGCCCAAGGGCCAAAAGTATCATCTTCTTCATCGGGAATCTCCGTGTCAGTTTAGACTGACGAATCATTTATAACGTGATTTTTTTGACTGTTTGACGACCGCACGCATCACATCCGGCACCGCTTTGCGGTTAACTCGGTTGGCGATCCAGCTGGGAATACTACCGCCGGGATCGGAACGCACGGTATAGGTGATGCGCGTCGACTTAGCGCCGTTTCGAGCTTCGAGTAGCCAGCTGCCATCGGCGACCGTTATGCGAACCTTACCCGGCTTGGGTTTCGGCCCAACGGCGTTCGCTGTCGTCCAACTCACGCGCCATTTACCAGCTTTTCCGGGTTCTGCGGCCTTGGTAAGTTTGAGCGTATAGTCGCGGTCGCTAATGACCGGAGTATCCAGACAGTAATACTGCCACGCACTTTCGCCCTCGCGCTTAAGTACCTTAGCGGTCTCGAGATAAGGCATAAACTCAGTGTAATGTTCCAAATCGTTAATCGCCTTCCACAAACGCTGGGGCGATTGCTTGGTGGTCCAGACGCCACGCACGGTGACGATGCTTTGGCCTGCCACTTCTTTAACATCGACGACAATACCATCAGAGGTGTCGGCGGTTCGCTCCCAGCCCGCTGCTTGCGCGGTAGCTGACAGCGACAGAAGAGCTAAAATCCCCACTAATTTAGTCGGTAATAGGCAGAGCACGGAGGCTGGCTGATCCATCTTTTTCTCGCACGGTAAAACGAACATCTTTGGCACCAGTCTCTTCCATGATCTTAGCGCGTGAACTATCGAGCTTCTTTTCAAAACGTTGCTGGGTTAACCCGTCAACGTCCTCACCCAAACGCTGACGCAAGGCGATGTATTCGTCGAAAAGCGCGCGCCTCGGGTCAAGCTCAATGGAATTCATGCTCAGATCACCCGATATCTGCTGCAACAAGCTGTCGGGTACTTCAAATTGGCCGGTTGGAGCATCCTCGAACATTCCTTCAGGGTTGGCAGGTGCTATCACAGAATTATCCGCGATAGCTTTCCCCGCTAGACCAGCCGCGGGCAAAGGCGGTAAGGGAGTCACTGGCGAGGCTCTAAGGGGTGCCGGCAGAGCTGAAGCCAAGGGCGGCGCCGGAAGGTCGGTCGGTAAAGGCGGCAAAGGCTCAATTTTTGTCGAGGTATCATCGAGTCCATCAAAAAGGTTGATCGCACCCGCACTAGAGGTCTGTGTGGTCGCGCTCACAGCATCAAAGACAGTGCTTGCTGAAAACTGTTCGAAATCGTGTGCGCCGTCTTCAGCGGGCTCGCTTACGAATGCCCCTGGGACATCACTAATAACGTTCGGCGCAGCGCCCACGGCGCCGGCCAGTGTCAGATCGAGATTGCGCGCAACGCGCTCCAACCCCTCCGGTAACCCGAGCGACTCAACAGGCGCTCCAGCGCCCGAACTCCGCCATGTGTGCAGCCACGTGATCAAAGTCTCGCCGGCCTGCTGCTGGCGCCTAGACTGAAAAAACACCACCACGAGAGCGAAGAAGAAAAAACCAGCGATAAACCCGATGGCCAATTTAAGTTTACCCGCAACAACTGCATAGTTTTTTCGCCCATCCACAACAGCGCCGACGACCAAACGCCCCCCTTCAGTGAAGATCACATTTCCAGCGACCAAACGCTGAGCTGGAGCATTAACCGGCAACCCGAGATCAGCCCTGCCGAGCCCTTTGACCGAACCATCCGCTCTGCCCGCTTTCAACATGCTTTTGAGATCGCCCGAGAGCTTACCTGACAATACCTTTTGCCCTGCTATCAACACAGCCGACGTGAACATGCCACTGGCCGCGGTCAAGGCAGCCATCTGTTCCGAGAGGCCTTTAGCCGTCAGGGTAAGCGGCAATCCGACCACCATGACCCCGGCAACCCTACCCTTTTTTGCCATCGGAGCGGCCGCCAAATGCCACCACCGGCCGTCGTCGGAATCGAGAAAAACAATCGAGTCGGATGCGACACCACCCAAAGCGCGTTCAACAGCACCCATGGCGTGAAGGTCGGGCTGCCCAGCCTCGAAGCCAACACCGTATCCTTCGGTGAGCTTTCCATCCTTGTTGAGCTGCCACCGCAAGATTTTCTTGCCGGCTACAGGCGCTGGAAGGCTCCCTAGTCGGGCGAGTTCAGACGCCTCTCCCAACAGGTCCTGGGCCTGAGAATGGAAAAGGTTCTGGGCTTCGCTGAGCCCGCGAGCGGCGAGATCTCGGCCGCGCATTTCGACCTGTTCACCAAGCACCGAAGCTAAAGTGAACAAAGCGGTAAGAGCGCCGAATAATGCCAGAGTTGGCGGAAAGTACGGTTTAATTTTTGTCATCTCTAACGCCTACGCCGGCGGCGCTTGGTGCCTCTTTTTTTGCGCCGTTTGCCCGAGCGACGAGCCTTTCGTTTTGGGACTAAAGCTTGCTCATTCATTTCGACAGGTATTTCCCGCCGCTCGCGCAACAACAACTCTTTCTCGCCGCCTTCCTTGCGCGACTCAAAGACGACCACTAAGCGTAGCGTGTTATTTTGGCGAAGAATAAACTCGGGCAACCCATACCAGACCTCGCCCAACAAAATGCGCAAGCGGGCAGGACCTTCTTTCAGGTCTTTGAGATTAAGGCGGTAGGCGCCGGCGTCCCAGTTCATGGGAATCAACCGACCCTTTGGAGCCACATCAACGCGCAGAGCGGCGTTGGACCAGCGCTCGGCGCCGTAGCGATACACCCCGGAAGAGCCGGGTGCGAAACGGATGGAATCGCCCGCCGCTATACGCTGAACTTTATCAGCCTGACCGCGTGATACCAGATTCAAGGCCACGGGAGAGTCATTCAGTAAACGGATCTGAACACCCTCAGAAATCACCTTGTGGAGGGGGTGAAACTGCATCCCGCGGAAGACGATCTCGACTTCCCCATCTCCAGATTCATCGGCAGCTCCGCTACCGGGTGAGCTAAGCAAAGCCATCGTTAGCGACTTCGAGGTAGCGGGCGCAGCGACCGGCTGCAGCGCTGACGTCAGCCGTAACATACTATGATCGATCACTTTCGAAGCGGTAACTTCAGGGGCCTTCATGCCCTGTAGTTCGACCTCGAAAGCCGCTGGTACGGCCTGAGCCGTGAACGACCAAGCAAGAGCGACAACGGCCGAATAGGCGCCGACTCGTAGGGGTCTCAAGGCTCGAAAAAATACCATCATGATCTCCGCCTCTGCCTCATAACCTCTGACGGCCACCCTGCCCAGCCTAGCTTACCGATTGAGCGCGCGAAGTCTGTGTCCCTGGCCG
>JAPKCE010000133.1 GCA_028823075.1 Myxococcota bacterium | reverse complement strand
CTCTGGTCACGCGCAACGGTGCTAGCTGCCACGGTGAAGATGGTGAGGCTGGCTTAGAGTACCCGATCATCGGCACCTGGGAGGGCCAAGGCGACGGAGCTCCTCACCTCGCATTCTCGGAACAAGGGCGGGGTATCATCGTGGATTCGGTGGACACTTGCGGCATGCAAGAAGTCATCGGCTATCGACTTACCGACAACCCACCCACGCTTGAGATACTGCATGATGCCGGGGGCCACCCTCACCCAGGTGAGGCACACGAGCCTGAGTCCTATGCCTTTGAGGCGCGCAGCCAAAGCGCTTTTAACCTGACAAAAGACGGCGTTGTTTGGCGCTACGTCAAGAGCCGCGCAGATTGCCATAACGAGGGAGCCATCAACGACGGCGAACAACTCGACTATCCGATCGCCGGGACCTGGGAAGCGTCGGGCGATAACCCTGCCCTTTCATTGAGCAGCGACGACCAAGGAAACTTCGGCTCGTTTCTCACCTCCCTAGCCGGTTGTGTATCGGGTGAAGGCTTTACCTTTTCGCTCAGCGGTGATCCGGCGAGTTTTGAAATGCTGCTCGATCGCGGCGGGCGGATGCAGCGCCTCGCCTTTGACTTCCTCCGCATTAGTGAAAGCAGCTTTTCGCTGCGCAATGAACAGGGCGTCATCACCTACACGCGCAGCCGGACGAACTGCCATCAAGCGGGAGAGGCTCCTGAACTCGACTATGGTATCGTTGGTACCTGGGGTAGCAGCGCCGAAGGCGCTCCGAGCTTTGCCTTCCAAACCGATAACCTCGGCAATCTTGGGCATGAACTCAGTTCCCTAGAGAACTGTGTGATAGCGGCATCCTTCTCGTTTCGTTTGGTTGCGGTACCACCCACCCTCGAACGCCTCTACACCAACGAACAGGGGCAACTCGACGAACGTCGCGGCGCCTTCCGTGTCATCGACGCCAATAGCTTTGGCTTGACGACTAATGGTGTCGAGGCAGTCTACACGCGACTAGGCTCGACCTGCCACGAACAGGGCAACGTTGAGCCCCCTCCCGCCGATGTCGACGCACAGCAATTGGTCGGCACCTGGGCGGCTGCCCAAGGCACGAGCGGTTACGCTTTGAATGCTCAAAATCACTACAAGATCTTGAGCAACACAGTCGGTTGTGTCGAAGAATCGCATGGCAACTACGAGTTGGTAGGAAACTTACTGACCTTTACTGGGGATCATGGAGAGCGGCCGCTTTTCTTTGTCGTCGCTATGCCTGACATCGACACGCTCAGCCTCACCGATGACAACCAACAGGTTCAAGTGTTGCGCCGTATTGGCACCAATTGTCACGGGAACTAGGCTGCCTCTTCTAGGGAAGCGCAACCGGCCATACTGCACACGTAACGAGCAAAAGCCTTCATGCCGTGGACACCGGTCTGCTTAGCGAGCACGCCGCTATAGTTGGTGGTGCCGTTGATATCGTAGGTGTAACGCTTGCCATCGGCCGCGGTGATAAACTCGATCCCCGCCACCTCGATGCCCTCCAAGGCGCAGAGCCGAAGATACTTTTGAACCAGAGGATCGTTTGCTTGGATGTCGGCGGCTGAGAACTTGCTCGCTGCATCCTCGGCCGGGCAGACATCTGGTGCCTGCACCGGTAACTGGCAGGCGTCGCTCGGGCAAAGTTCAAAGCCCCCATCGGTAGCGCTGTTCATCGCGAAGAGGAACTGTCCCCCAACCAACTCGACACGAGTAATATGCGGCTCGGCGGGCTCGATGTACTGCTGTAGAATGATTTTACCGTCCGGACCTTCGTCAAAGGCATCGCTGTCGAGGTAGGCTCGCAAGCCGTCGATGCTTTGGAAGAGTTGGATTCCTAGACCCTTGCCACCCTGGTTATGCTTAGTGATGAAAGGGCCATCGATGCGACTGGCCGCCTCGATGATCTTTTCTTTGCCAACCGCCAATAAGGTCTTCGGTGTCAAAATGCCGTGGCGGCGCAAAGCGATGTCCTGGCGCAGTTTGCTCATCTCGAGTTCGAAGGCGTCGAGACCGTTAATCACCCGGCAGCGGTGAGCGCGCAGCCATGCGAGTATCTCTCGCGTAAGTCCGACGCTGTGGTTATGACCTCGGGTATGCGACGACGGGCTAATGCGGTTAATCCAGAGCCCAGCGGGAGGTTCCTGGGAAGGATCGAGCAGACCGCTGTCGATTGGCACGAGGCGAATCGGGAAGCCTTCCGCCTCGAGCGCTTCGGTCAAAGGCGGCAGCCATGCGGGGTTTTCGTAGAGGATGTGAACGGTTGGTAGTTGGTGGGACATGGGACGCTCCTGGAAGGTTTTGAGAGGTCTTCCGGGCGTCAAAATACAGAAATGCACCGCCCGGATTGACCGCCCGGGCTGCTGTTGAATTCTCTAAAGTAAATTAGATCAACGCGCACCGGCCGGTCGTAGCACAACAACAACAGACGCAGTTGTTCGGCAGAGCATGGCTGGTGATAGGTTTGATCATACTGCTATCCTAGTCGACTCACTGCAGCGATGCAAACGCAATTTTTCGTCGCTAGATCTTTGTCGTATCTATTTGAAAAGAGCATCGAGTGCGCTCAGCGCAGATTCTTTCTCTTCATCACCGGCGCGCTCGCCGCTCAACATTCCGAAGTGACCACAGAAGTTGCGCGCCGCACGGTCCGGAATGTACTCGGAAGTCGGCTCGCGACACTTGTTATGCGCACCCACATCGTAGAATTCGCAGTTCAAACAGGAATGCATATCGGCTTCGCAATGCAGGCAAGCCTCTCGAAAGCCGACTCTGCCCTCAAGTTCAAGTTCACCCTTGCAGGCATGACAAAAGTATTTGGGGTCTTCTTTGATCATTGATGTGCCCTTTCGCTGGCAAGCAGACCAGGTGCATGGCAGAAACAGAACAGCCTGTCCAAGGAGCCATTTTGAGCGCCATCAATCTCATCGCTAACCCCTTTGCCGGACGCGGACTCAAGGCCTTGCGGCGCGCCGTCGACGAACAGGATTTGGCGCTACGCTGGCATCTGCCGGAAAGCATCGCGCAGGCGCGCTCGATGATCGAAGAGTTGCGCAACGAGGAGCGATTGCTGGTCGCCGGTGGTGACGGCAGCTTTCACCTGGCGACTCAGGTGCTCGCCGACGGTAAGACCCCCGAACTCTGTCTCGGCTTAATTCCCACCGGAACGGGCAGCGATTTCATGCGAAGCCTTCCTGGGGAAGCCACCTTAGAGGCTCGGTTAAAGACCGCTTTACGAGGTGCACCGCGAGCCTACCGCCCGGGCCTCGCCAGCGCTGTCGACAGCCAAAAGTCGTTCATTAATGTGGCTTCGCTTGGCGTTAGCGCCGCAGTCGCCTATGCAATCGAAGGCGGGCTGAAAAGGCTGGGAGCGTTCGGCTATACGGTGGCGATGATCCAAGGCATCGTCTGTTATCGCTCGACCGAAATGAGCGTTCATGTTGATGGAGAGTTGTTGATGCAGGGCAAGGGCTACCTAACAGCGGTTGGCTGTGGACGTTATTTTGGGGGAGGTAAGATGATCACCCCCCACGCCGATCCCTTCTCCGATCAACTTCATGTTGTCGCTGTGCGCGATCAGGGGGTGCTGACGACTTTGAGCGCGACTCGCAAACTCAACAGCGGTGAGCATATCCACCTACCGATTGTAGAGCATGGGCTGGGTACAGAGATCCGCATCGAAGGCCAAGGGCTGCGCTCAGAATTTGACGGCGAGCTTGGGCCGGACGGCGAGCTTACTTTTCGGCGGGGGCCAGTAGCCTTCCATTTGGCGGTAGATAAGCCTTGAAAGCGACTAAATCTCTGCTCTTTATCGAAGGGCTCAAAGAGCGCCGGAGTTACGGGCTCGGAAGCCTGTTGTTACTGGTAGCTACCCTGCTCTCTTTGGCCGTGCCGTGGACCCTTAAACTAATTGTCGAGCGCCTCGAAAGCGAGCCGCTGACCGCCATCCCACTGGCCTTTGTGCTCATCGGGCTGGCGCTTGTTCTCGGTGTCGTGCGCGTGGCAAGCCGCGTCTGCTTGTTCGATCCCGGTCGCCGAGTTGAGTATCAACTTCGGGCACAAATTTTCAGCAGCGTTCTACTGCAACAGCGCCAGTTCTTCCGTAGCTTCCCTGTGGGCGAGGTGATGAGTCGCGCAACCACCGATTTGGGCCAGGTGCGTCTCTTTCTCGGGCCAGGTGTTCTCGGCATCATGAACGCCCTCTTCGGTTATGCCGGAGCCTTGGTCGCTTGCATTAGCATCTCGCCTCAACTCACGGCGCTGACGGTGGCTCCCTATATTTGTGTGCTGTTGGTGCTCAGTTGGCTGGCTCGACAATTAGGAAAGCGCTTTCATGCTCAACTCGCCGAGGCAGGACGCCTGACCCGCTTTTTGCAAGGTGCTATTAGTGGCGTCGCCTTGCTCCGCGCTCATGCCGAAGAGGATGCGATTACAGCGCGCTTCGACAAGCATAACCTGGCCGTTCACAGCGCCGGTTGGCAGGTGGCCCAGATTCGCGCCCTGCTCTTCCCACTGATGGCCGCTGTGACCAGTATCGGCGCCATGTTCACGCTGCTCTTCGGTGGGCGAGCCGTGGTGCAGGCGGAGATCAGCCTGGCAGATTTCATTGCCTTTACCGGCTATTTACATCTGCTGGCCGGCCCAACCATTTCACTGGGCTGGGTGATTGCCATCGTTGCTCGGGGCAAAGCCGCCTGGCGCAGGCTCGACGCTCTGCTTAGTTTCCCACCAAATATCACCGAGGCAGTAGACGCCGAGGCGCCGGCGAAAAGAAACGGTGCCATCCGCGTTGAGAACCTGAGCTTTAATTATCCCGATGATGATGCCGCTGTCCTGCAAGATATTAATATCGATTTGGCAGCTGGAGGCATGCTCGGGGTTGTTGGTAAAGTGGCTAGCGGAAAGACGACTCTGGTGCGCCTTCTGACTCGCCTGGAAGAGCCTCCGAAAGGCGGCGTTTTATTGGACGGGCAACCCATTGAACGATGGCCTATTAGAGATCTGCGCGCCCATGTGGCGGTGGTGCCCCAAGAAGTATTTCTACTCACCGACCGACTGGACAGAAACCTCGCATTAGGGCGACTAGATGCGCCAGCCGAGGAACTAGAAGCGGCGGCAAAAACTGCTGAACTTCACGGTGATATCATGACGTTTTCGGACAAGTACTCTACCGAAGTTGGAGAGCGCGGGCTCACCTTGAGCGGTGGCCAGCGACAACGCCTCGCCATCGCCCGAGCGTTGATTCATCGTGGGCGGGTCTTAATTCTCGATGATTGCCTGAGCGCTGTCGACGTGGCGACCGAGCGCAGCATTATCAAACATTTGCGCGACGAAGCTAGCCAGCAGACGACCGTGGTCATCTCCACCCGGCTTTCGGCCGTCGTTGAGGCCGACGAGATCATCGTCCTCGATGAAGGGCGGATCTGCGAGCGCGGTACACACCACCAACTGCTGCGCGCCGCTGGCATGTACGCCCAGCTCTGGTCCGAACAGCGGCAAAAGGAAGCCTCATGACCGATCTCAGCCACGAACATCGCGTCGAGAGATTAAGCGGGCTGAGCGATGGACAATTAGTTCTGCGGCTCTGGCGGTATCTGAAGCCTCATCGGGTTTTCCTAGTCGTCGCCCTTGTGCTGTATCTACCGATCACCGCAGCCATGATGATCGAACCCTGGCTCATCGGTGAGGCCATCGATCGCTACATGAGCGGTCTGGGCTCTCAAGCAGAGCGTCTTTCGGGGGTGACTTCGCTCGGGCTAATCGGCGTTAGTGTCGCCCTTGGCTACGCTTTGTGCTTTGCGTTGCAGCAACTTTGTTTGCAGCGTCTCGGGCTCAATGCTTTACGCGACTTGCGGCGCACCTCATTCGACAAGGCTTTGCGCCTAGACCTCAAATTTTACGACC
>JAPKCE010000132.1 GCA_028823075.1 Myxococcota bacterium | reverse complement strand
CACCCAGATAGCGCAGCGCCTTGATATGTTACCGCCGCCTATTCGAGACGGCGCGGTTGGGCGTTTCTGGGATCAACTTCTTACCGCAGAGGGGATGCCATGAATCGCGGTTATGCTTTTGCCCAAACCGACGCCGATCGCGACCGGCGCATTCGCCAATACATGAGCTTGGTACATCGGGTGGCTCGCCGCATTGTAAGGCGTCTGCCCGCGATGGTTGATCTGCAAGATCTTCAGCAGGTCGGTGTGATCGGTCTTATCGATGCCATTGATCGTTACGACTCAAGCCGCTCTGAGCGCTTCGAGGCTTATGCGGAATACCGAATTAAAGGGTCGATTTTAGATCATCTGCGCCAGGTCGACCACCTTAGCCGGCGCCATCGCGGTCGTGTAAACCAACTGCGAGAGGCCGAGGAGCGCTTGCGCTCAGACAAGGACGGCGCCGACCCGACAACTGATGAGATTGCCAAGGAGATGGATTTGAAACCTGACCAGGTCGAGACTTTGCGTACAGAAGCGACCAGCAGCTGGATGGCTTATGACGAAGCGGGCGGTAATTCCGAGACCGGCGGTAGTGGATCGGGTGGCGCTATCCTCGCCAGTCTCGAGCACGGTGATGATCTGCTCGATCAGGTCGCCGAGCGCGAGGAGCATGCTCTTTTAGCGGGCGCCGTAGCTCAGCTTCCCGAGCGTCTACAGTTGCTCTTGTCACTGTATTATAAAGAAGCCCTTACCTATCGCGAGATTGCCGATATTCTTTCGGTCACGGTGGGACGCATTTCGCAACTGCATAGCGAGGCCACCAAGCGTCTTCGCGGTCTGCTGGCAGAAAAGATGGATATGTAGGTGAAGGCTTTTGCCTTTAGCCTTGAGACCCTGCGCCGTCTGCGTGTGCAGGCGCGCAAACAAGCCGAGGTGGAATTACAACGCATCAGCAGCTTTTGCGCTCGTATCACCGGTGCCATGCAAGCAACTCAAGCCCTCATCGAAGCTGGGCATCAGACCAACGATCCAGCTTGGATCGACCAAGAACAAGCTTTTTTAGCATCTCAGCGCGGTCGACTTGAACGCCTAGCCTCCGAACTGCTCGATGCGCGCCGTGAAGAGGCGCAGTGGCGTCAAGCCTTGGCCTATGCCCAGCAACAAGAAGAAGTGGTCGAGAACCTGCGTGACGCGCAATACAAGCGCTGGCGCAAAAATATGCTCAAAGAAGAGCAGAAAGTCCTCGATGACCTTCCGGCCAGTGGCCGCCAAAAAAAGCGAAATTGGGCCTAAACATTCCAAAATCATAGGCCTTGGCACGCCCCTTGCCTCTTCTAAGGCGAGGAGGTTCTATGGCCGATGGAATGTGGACAGCGCTTAGCGGTTTGCGCATGCGTCAACAGCGCATGGACAATATCGCCAACCGCCTCGCTAACGCCAACACGGTGGGCTTTCGGCGCCAGGTTCATCTGAACCGAGAGCATCGCAGCTCTCCCGAACATGTCATCGTCGAGCAGGCCCCGGCCGACATGACTTTGAGGAATTTACCCGGTGATCACGTGATGGTGCGCTCGGATGGCACGCAGATCCGCGAAGAAGAGGGCGCCTTTAATCACACGGGCAGGCCCTTAGACTTGGCGCTGCTCGGTACCAAAGGGTATTTTATGATTGAGGGTGAACAAGGCGCCGAGTTACTCACTCGAGACGGCCGCTTTAAAATAAGCCCCGAAGGTCAACTGCAGACCATCGATGGAGCTGCGGTGTTGGGCGAGGGGGGAACCATCTCCTTACCTCAAGATGCCGACCCGAAAACCATTGCGGTTCTGCCTAATGGTGAGTTGCAAATTGGCGATACGGTGGCGGGTAAATTGCGCCTCGGCTACGCCGAGCCGCAGACCCTGCAAGCGATGGGTGCCAACCGCTTTCGCAGCGCCGATATAGCGCCGGCCGTGGATATAGAAGTGTCGCAAGGTTACCAGGAACAGAGCACCGTTAACGCGGTTCAGGCGATGGTTGATTTGATCGAGAGTCATCGAGGTTTTGACGCCAACATGAAACTTTTAACGAGTTATAAAGAGCTGGATCAAGAAGCGATCCAGCTCTTGAAGTAAAGGAGTAAAAAATGCTTCGAGCACTACATATTGCTGCGACCGGAATGGACGCCCAAGAAAAGAAGATGGACGTCACGTCCAACAACTTGGCCAACGTCAACACCACAGGCTACAAAAAGGGCCGCGCCGAGTTTCAAGACCTGCTTTATCAAACGATCAAGGCACCGGGTTCCTCCACAGGCCAAGGCACTGAAAGCCCGAACGGCATTCAGGTCGGTTTGGGAACTCGCCATGTCAGTACGAGGCGGGACTTTTCCCAAGGTTCGATGACTCATACGAACAACAGCTACGATCTTGCGATCGAAGGTGAAGGGTTTTTCCAAGTCACTCAGCCGAGTGGCGAAGTGGCCTTTACACGCGCTGGAAACTTCACTGTCGACAACCAGGGACGCATGGTCACGGCAGATGGTTTCCCGCTCGAGCCGCAGGTGGTGTTGCCGCCGGATACGGTAAGCATGACCATCGCCGCCAACGGTATTGTTTCGGTGCTTCAAGCGGGTCAAACTCAGGCCACTGAATTGGGACAGATTCAGTTGGCTCGTTTTACCAATGCGGGTGGGTTGAGAGCTCTTGGGCGCAACTTACTGCAACAGACTAATGCTTCGGGTCAGGCCGTTGTTGGCAACCCAGGCGATAATGGCATCGGCGCACTGTCGCAGGGGTTTATTGAGACCAGCAATGTCAACGTGGTTGAAGAGATGGTCAGTCTAATTGTCGGACAGCGCTCCTATGAGGCGAATTCGAAAGTGATCACCGCGTCTGATGAGATGCTGCGCACCGCGACTAATCTGCGCTGATGATGATGCTTAGTCTGATCGCAGCCTTGGTTATTTTGCCCACGCAACTCGAGGTGCCCGAAGGTCCTCTCAGCGCCGCTGACCTCGTCGGCGAATCGGCGGTTTCGGTGGGTGATGTGCACCGTATGCGCTCCGTTGGGCTTGGTCGGGCGCCTGCCGCTGGACAGATGCGCCGTCTGGCTGGGCCGTATTTGCGTCGTTTGCTGCGCGCCGCGGGTGTCACTAAAGTGCGTGTGCCAGCGCAGATTAAACTCATCGGTATTTCGGAACTCATCACCGCTGACCAGCAGTTGAAGGCTATTCGTGTATTGGTGAAGCGCCGGCTCGGTAAGCGAGGCCGCATCATCGAGTTGCGCGCTCATCAAAATCTTACAGATGTTAAGGTTCCACCAGGTTCTCGCATTGCTCGTCTAAGTCCTGTTGGTGGCAACCCTTTTGCTCGGCGCGTTACTTTTAAGCTTGAGATTGAGCGTCGTGGTCGCCTGGTGAACACCCGTTACCCTCAGGTTGAAGTTGTTGGCAAAGCGAGGGTGATCATCGCAACTCGCAGTTTACCCGCGAAGCACCTGGTTTCGGCCGCTGATTTTCACAGTGAAGAGCGAGACCTTTCGCAAGTCCCAAAAAGTTCGCTGGGGCGTTTTCCTATCATTGGCATGCTCACGGCTAGGCGAATTAGCGCCGGTCGAGCGCTGCGCCGCGATTATTTTAAATCTCCGCCGGTGGTGCATCGTGGTCAACGTATTCGCATTGAACTGCGCGGCGCTATGTTATCGGTTTCGACGGTCGGTGAAGCGCTTGGCGAGGCGGCGGTTGGACAGACCGTGGCGGTACGCAATCTAAACAGCGGCCGTCGCCTTAGCGGCGTTGTACGCGCCCCGGGTTTAGTGGAGGTGACACCGTGATGCGTTTATTTGCCACCGCTTTTCTGCTCCTTTCGGGATGCGTTAAGCATATCGACGCCTACTCCCCAAGGCAGCGCGACTGGTCCAAGGCCGAACGCATTAATTTGGACAATAATAGCGAGCCCAAGCCGAGTATCGGTAGTCTTTTTGTCGACGACGGTGACGATCTCTTCGCCTACCGCCGAGCCACTCGCCCGGGGGACCTGCTCACCGTGCGCATCAACGAGCAGAGCCTAGCCGATGGTGAGGCGACGACCAAACTCGACCGACAGAGCTCTTATCAGGCCGGTGTTACGGCGATGATGGGCTTGATGAATCAACTTTCAGCGCTCGATGAACGCATCGTCCCCGCCACCTTGGCGAACGCCAGCAGCACGTCAAAGTTCAAAGGCGCCGGCTCGACGGACCGCACCACATCGGTCCAGGCCACCATCCCAGCGATGGTCGTCGGGCGGAGTCAGGCGGGCTTGTTACGCATCGAGGGACATCGGGTTATTCAAGTGAACCAAGAAGAGCATCATTTCTATATCTCGGGTTTGGTGCGTCGTGACGATATTGATGATCGTAACGAAATCGCCTCTTCACGCATCGCCGAAGCCGAGATGGAATTCACCGGCCGGGGAAGCGTGACTAACCAAGCTCGACAGGGCTGGTTGCACGGTTTCCTCGACGTTATCTGGCCTTTTTAGGGAGCATTAATTATGCGCCTTCTCGCTGTATTATTCGTTCTCGGGCTGCCGGTTAGCGCTCAAGCGACCCGCTTAAAAGAGCTAGCGTCGTTTGAAGGGGTGCGGGCCAACCACCTCACCGGTTACGGTCTCGTGGTCGGTCTCGCTGGTCAGGGTGACAACGACTCGGCCCGCTTTACGGTCAAAAGTTTGGCGGCGCTGATGCAGCGTCAAGGGGTCAACGTTTCGGAGCGTGAAATCCGCGTCAAAAACGTCGCCGCGGTGATGGTGACCACCAAACTCGCCCCTTTTGCTCGTCCCGGTCAAAAGCTCGATATCGTCGTGTCTTCTACGGGTAACGCCAAAAGCCTTCAGGGCGGCACGTTGCTGATGACCCGTCTCAAGGCGGCTGATGGCCGCGTCTACGCGCTAGCCCAAGGCTCAGTCACCATCGGCGGGTTTTCGCTTGGCGGTGGCGGTGGTGAGACCCAAAAAAACCATCCTACCGTTGGAACCATTCCCGGTGGTGCGATTATCGAGCGTGCCGCGCCACGCTCATTGGACGCGACGAAGCCGCTGATCATCCAACTGCACCGACCTGATTTTACCACCGCGGCGCGAGTTGCAAAAACCATCAACGAAAATTTGGGCAGTCGCGTCGCTAGGGCCATGGACCCGGGGACAATCGAAGTTATCCTTCCTGAGCAGTTCGTCGGTAAACCGGTAGAGCTTGTCGCAGGTATCGAGAATTTACAGATTCAGCGCGACGCAGTGGCTCGGGTCATCATCAACGAGCGCACGGGCACTATCGTCATGGGAGAAGGCGTGCGCATCAGCACGGTGGCCATCAGCCATGGTAATTTGGTGTTGCAGGTCGAAGCCGAAAACAAAGTTGTGCAACCCGGAGCGTTCGCCGCAGGCGAAACAGCGGTTGAGAGTAACGCAAAGGTGACGGTCACCGAACAGAGCACCGGCCTTGCCGTGATTAAACAAGGCGCCACTTTGGGCCGTGTGGTTCGAGCATTAAACGCTTTGGGTGTGAGCACTCGCGACCTCATCGCCATCTTGCAGGCAATGCGCACCGCCGGTGCTCTTGAAGCCGAGCTCGAAGTACTGTGAGTCTTTCGAGCGCTAAGATTGCTGCTTTTCAGCGCGCCGCCCAGGCGAAAACGGCGGACGATGAACGCTCGAAGTTAATGAAGGGCGGTGTCGGCGAGGCCGCTAAAGCCTTTGAAGCTATGTTTATAAAAATGTTGCTCGATGCCATGCCCGAACCGGAAGATGACGCTGTTTCTGGGGGCTTTGGCGGCGGCGTTTGGCGCGATATGCTGCATCAGAAATACGCCGAGGAAGCAGCTAAACAACAAGGCTTTGGTATTGCTGAAGCCATCACTCGCCAGATGGGCAATCGGGGCAAGACGCTGATTCAGCCCGTAAGCCCGCTCGTCGGCGAGGCTAAGCAGAGC
>JAPKCE010000131.1 GCA_028823075.1 Myxococcota bacterium | reverse complement strand
CATAGGAATTGCCAAAGCCGCCGGCGGAGAAGAAGGCTGTAAAAAGCTCTCCACAGCGCAAGCGACCAACCAGCAGGCATGCAGAGCCACCATCACCCGAAAATGGCCGGCGCCGAACTCTTGAGCACCGCGCAGACGCAAGGCGCGCTCGTTGCGCCTGGAGCGAGTTGTCTCGGCCAAACGCTGCAAGGCCACCAGACCAACTAAGCTGAGGTAGCAAGACAGCATGGTCACGGACAGGTCGCGCGCAACAGGGCGAGCTCAGCACAAAAGGCTGGGCCAAAGGCAAAGAGAAGACCGTGATCACCGCTGTTAAAGCCGGCTTCAATCGCCTCGGCCAAGACAAACAGTACCGATGTACTGCTCATGTTGCCAAAGCGCGCCAAGCTATCCCAACTCAATGCGAAGTCCTCGTCGCTCAGCCCCAAAGCCTTCGCGGCACTTCGCAGCACCCTAGGCCCGCCAGGATGACCGATGAAAAAACCGAGGTCGCTGCGTTGCATCTGCTGCTCGCCGAGCAAGGCATCGAGCGCCTTGGGCATCTCGGCCGCAACCACTTCTGCGACGTTGGGAGCGAGCACGATCTTAAAGCCTGAATCGACAAGGTTCCAACCCATCACCTCTTCACTATCGGGGATAAAATGCGAACGTCCAGTGACCACTTCTAAAGGCGCTTTGGCGCCCAAAGGGTGCTCATCACCGACCATCAAGACCGCAGCGGCGCCGTCGCCAAAGAGGCCCGAGGCGACGATGTTGGCGATGCTCAGGTCGTTCTTTTGTAGCGTCAAACTACACAACTCGACGCTAACGAAAACCGCCGCAGCTTTGGGGTGCCCGCGCAAGAAGTCGGCCACCCGGTTAATCCCCGCGGCGCCCGCCAAACAGCCCAAGCCAAAAAGCGGCATGCGGCGGGTCGTCGGAGCGAAGGGCAGACGGTTCATCAAACGAGCATCGAGACTTGGGACGGCGATTCCGGTGACGGTGGTCGTGCTCAGCAGATCAACATCGGCCGCGTCCAAACCGCTTTTTAGCAACAGGTTTTGGACGGCTCCAGCGGCCAGCGGAACGGCAACCTCAATCCAAGCGTCATTATGAGCGCCAAAGCCTTGAAGCTCATCGTAACGCTCCATCGGCAAGGCCAAATGACGGCCTCCGACCAACACGTTACGTTGAAACTTAGCGATGCGCTCGGGGTTGACGTAGCGCTGACCCCAACGCTGCATGAGCGCCTCGATCAAGTCTTCTTGATTGTAGAAATTGTTGGGAAGGGCAGTCTCTACAGCGACAATTCGAGGCATAGGATGAATCTACTCCGCGTTGAGAAGATGTTGCGCCATGCCGCGGCTGCGGCGCTGTTGCCAATGGTCATTTTCTCGCATCAGAAACAAAGCCTCTAGGCGAGGGTCGGCGTTGACCAAGGCGAGCCCGTCAATGGGACCCAAGACCATCAGAGCGGTGGCGTAGGCGTCGGCCAAAGCGCAGGTTGCTGCGATGACCGTAACACTCGCGAGACCATGCTCCACCGGCTCACCGCCGCGCGGGTCGATGATATGGTGTAAACGGCGCCCCTTCACCATTCGGAACTGCCGATAATCTCCGCTTGTTGCCATGGCGGCGTTATCGAGCAGCGTGATGGCCGCAAAGGCGCTGCCCGAAGCGGAAGCGTCTTTCGGTGCATCGATCGCCAGCTTCCAGGGCCCGCCCTCTTGACGCTGCCCCCAAGCGACCACCTCACCGCCGATCTCCACCATTCCGTGTTCAGCGCCCGACTTCTTGAGCAGATCAGCGACCACATCCACAGCGTAACCCTTGGCGATGGCGCTCAAATCTAAACTCGTCTCAGCTTGGGGTTTATGCAGAAGGGTGGCGCCTTTCCAAGTCAGCTTTTGGTAGCCAACGGCTGATCTCGCCTGCTCTAATTCCGCTTTCGAGGGTGCGCTTTGACGGGCGCCCGCTCCAAAGCCCCATAAGGCGATGAGCGGCCGCACGGTTGGGTCGAAGGCGCCGCCGGTTGCTTCGGCGATGACAAGCGATTGACGAATGACGGCGGCGGTCTCGACGCTAAAACTAAAAGCGCCGGATGCGGCCGCTTTAAAAGCCGAGAGTTCGCTGTCTTTTCGCCAAGTCGACATGCCCGCGTCGATGCGCTCCAGGGCCGCGGCGATCTGTGTTTCTAGTGCCGCTTTGGCGAATGCTTTACCGCGCAGCTTGGCCGACCAACGGGTCCCGAAAATAGAGCCGCCGAGCTGCAAGTTTTGCAAAACAGGTTTAACGGCTTGAGGTGGTTTTGGGGACTCAGCAGGTTTTTTGCAGGCGCTGAGGAGAAGGACGCCGATGAGCAGGGCGCGCATCAGTTCCACTCGATCGGCTCAACAGTATGCCAGGCACAACGAAACCCGGTAACATCCGCTCGATGGACCGAATAAACGAGTCGATAAGTTGACCGGTAAGATTCGACGGTCGTAATAAACGCGTGCCCTCCGCGCAGAATAGCCTGGGGTTGACCCGCCATCACACTAAGCGGATCGATCCATTCGTCTTGGGGCCACGATTCGATGTAGTCGTAGGACCAAACAACGTTGTTAGGTGTAGTGACTCGGTCTTGAGTATACTCCATTACATTGCCGATAAGATCACAGACTCCCGCGCTGTTGGCGCCATCAGTAGCGGCTAAGCCCGAGCTGTTGGTGCAAACCGGGCGCATACCATAATTACCAGCGCAGACGCCGTTCGAATTGGCTCGGTCACAAGTCGGCGCCCCTCGGCCCCATGGGAATTCATCGACGCCGCCGTTGGTGGCGGTAAATTCCCACTGCGCCTCAGTGGGGAGATCAGCTCCGAGAAACCTGCAGAATTGCCTTGCATGACTCTGGGTAAGGCCGGTGCGCGGATGAGCATCGGAACCCACAGCATCCGCATCGCTAAGACAGTTTGCCTGGCGCTCGCAGGCAGCAAACGACAGGTTGGTGGTCTCGGTTTTGGCTATGTAAAAAGGCGATAGTTGAACCTCATGCCGCGGAAATTGATTGTCCCATGCGTTGTTATCGCCTCGGGGTTCTCCCGGAGCTCCCATGTTAAAGAGCCCGCCTTCAACGCGCATCACCTCAACACAGACCTGCTCACCGCCAACTTGGCGGCAGGCGTTACAGACGGTTCCATTGCAGCGAACACAGGCCTGCGCGTCGCCTTCTCCGCCGATGGCGTCAAAACAGCGCTGGTTGAACGTGCAGTCGGGTCCGCAGGAGTCGCCGCCATCATTATTGCCATCATCACAGAGTTCGCCCGAGGTGATCAGGCCGTCGCCGCAGCGCGCTGCCCCACAGAGCGTCGTGCAGCCGTCCTCGTTATCCTCATTAGCATCATCACAAGTTTCGTCTGGGCCCACCACCTCATCGCCGCAAGCCGCTTCATCGCAATCGTTAAGACATTCATCCTCGTTGATATCGTTACCATCATCACAGGCCTCATAATGTTCATTTTCGCTGGGCAGGTCGGCGCGGCGAAAACCATCGCCGCAACGGGCCTCGGCGCAGTCGACACAGGCATCGTAGTCGTTTTCGTTTTCGTCATCGCAGCCCTCTACGACGCCATCGGCGTTGCGCCTAAATCCGTCACCACAGGTCGCCTCGATACAACTCGACAAGCAGGCGTCGCTGTTGTCGTCGTTTCCGTCATCACAGGCCTCACCATCGCTTTTTAGCCCGTCACCACAACGGGGTTCTGCACAGGCCGTCGTGCATTCATCCTGATCGCTGTTGTTGCCATCATCACAGGCCTCGTAACCACCATTTTCGCTGGAGAGGTCGCGGCGCTGAAAACCGTCACCACAGAAGGCCAACAGACAACCGGTGGTGCAGGCGTCGTAAAAATCAGCGTTGCCATCATCGCAGGCCTCAGCTGCGGTCTGGCCGGCCGCTAAATCCATGCGCAACACACCATCGCCGCAAACGGCCGCCTGACAATTATTAAGGCAGGAATCGGCGTCGTCGCGATTGCCGTCGTCGCAAGCCTCACCGGCTTCCAGGGTGCCGTTGCCGCAAGCGTTGCTGCAACGCCCAAGAGCGACCCCGGCGGAACGCGCGCAGACTTGACCTGACAAACATTCAGCGTCGCTCGAACAGAAAGCTTCCGGGGCCTCAAATAGGGTCGACGGACAAGCAGCAAGCAGTAACAATAGGGTTAGTTTTCTCATCGCGACACCATCCAAAAAGCCAGCCCAATTGCCGCCGTTGACCAGCCAAAGAGGGCAGCCCGGTCAGCGTGGGCTGTGCGCAAACCATAAGCGATCAGCGCATCATCCCCGCTTTCCGCATTAAGACGCCCTTGACTGAGCGCTCCTTGCACAAAGCTGTAAACCAGTATCAAACCGCCGCCGACCATCATGCTTTGACCCAAAGGTCGGCGTAGACCGCCGCCGCAAAGTGCCGTTAAGTTGGCTGCTGTAACAGATTGCTCGGGTGCTATGGTCACAACCAACTGTTGAACGGCTTGGCGCATACCCGCCACCAGCGCGCTCTCACAAGGGATGCTCACCTGGACCCGACCCACGACCTCAGCGTCATCGACGTTGAGCAGTTTAAGGTGCAGAAAAACCGTTTCGCCCAAGCGCCCGATGCTCCCAGTGACCATTAAAGGCACCCCCAAGGCGCCGCCGATCTCGGCCAAACAGCCGTCGTCGCCGCATCCGAGCACCTGTTTTTGTGTTTCCATATCGAGCATGGCACCGAGATCTGAGCCTCCGATGACGGAAGCAAAAGCGCCGCTGTCGCGCAATTGGGTGAGCAGGCTTTCGTTGAGCAGGCGAACGCTGCCTTTATCGACCCCGCGCAGGCCCTCGAGATCAATGACCGCGACACCGGGAGCGGCAGCTTGAACCGTCGAGGCTACAAGCAAACCGACTAGAGTATATAAACGCAACACCAACTGGGCTCCTGACGCTCAGTCTTTGCCACGATTTTAGCCAAAATTACAGAGGGTAACTCACGGGAATGACCACACCGAGTTCCAACAAAGCCGCTAGTGTTTCGGGGTCCACTTCGTTACCGAATATCGTTTCTGTTTTGACGTTGTCCAACAATGACGACGCGTTGTCCGCGTTGTTGATCTGCGCCAGAGCTTGCAACCAATCCGCTGTTTCTTCGTCGAGTTCGAGAAGTTGCAACTCGCCTTGGCCATCGGCAACAGCCAACAGGGACGAATTCTGATGTTCAAACTCAGCGCCCTCAAAAGCTGCCATCAAGTCGATTCCAGCGCGCACTAACTCGTGCCCCGTACCGAGACACCAGGGTCCCTCGGAAGTCTTAGGCAACAGGGTCTGCGCCTCTAAATCTGCCTGAGGCGCATCGGCAATGGCCGCTTCTAGGCGCGCCAAGCCCGCCAGTTGCTCGGCCCCAACGGCGCTCAAGAAAGACGCGAAGCGACGCGCTAAATGGTGCCGTTGCAATGTATCTTGAGCGATGAACTCGGCGATCCGCTGTTGGCCGCCGCGTTCTAGAGTCTTGGGAACAGATGAACGCAAACCATCGGAAATCTGCGCTATGCTCAAGCCAAACCCTGGGCTCAGAGGATAACCGCAAGCGAAGACCCGAGTTGTCGCTGGGAGCACCCAATCTTCGGCCAAAGCCTGGTAAGCGAGGGTCACCGCTTGCACCTCGGCGCCCGCCGCGAGTTGGTCGACGAGTCCAAGCAAGCTTTCGGCGGCCTCCCCCTCGGCCTCGCTCCAAACGCAGAGTAGGCGCCAGGCTAGGTCTTGAGCGATCGCGTAGGCGCCATTAAAACTGGGCTGTACATCCTTGTCCCCGAGCAGCGCCGCGCAGAGCGAGCGGATGCGCTCAGCGTAACTTTCGATGCTGTCGCAAGTCGCCGGAAAGCGCTCGATGAACAGCCCGAAAGCCGGACTGAGCAAGCGCTCTTGATGCGCCGCTGCATAGGCCAGACCGTCGCTGGCTAGGTCGAGGGTGGCG
>JAPKCE010000130.1 GCA_028823075.1 Myxococcota bacterium | reverse complement strand
GATAGCCCGCGCAGTACCCCTTACCGCATCGTCTATTCAGCGATGCATGGCGTGGGCGGAGCGAGTATTAAAAGGGTGCTCGAAGAGGCTGGGTTCGAACTTCATGTGGTGGATGAGCAGCAACAACCCGATGGCAGTTTTCCAACCGTCGCCTTTCCTAACCCCGAAGAAGATGGGGCGATGGACCTGGCGATGGCCTTGGCTGCTAAGGTTAAAGCCGATCTGGTCATCGCCAACGACCCGGATGCCGATCGCTTGGCTGTGGCGCTGCCAGTAGACGGCGGGTTTTCCATGCTTAACGGCAATGAGACTGGGTTGTTACTCGCCAACCATTGCATGCGTCATTGTGCCGAAAAGGACTCCTTATTCGGCGCTTCGGTGGTTTCTTCACAAGCATTAAAGGCGCTCGCCGAGGCCAATGGTCACCGTTTCTCATCGGCCTTAACCGGCTTTAAGTGGATCATGGCGGAACGTCGTAAGATCCCAGAACGCCCTTTCGTCTTCGGCTTCGAGGAGGCGCTGGGTTATTGCATTGGCGAGACCGTCGCCGATAAAGATGGAATTAGCGCGGCCCTCGCCTTCGCTCATATGGGTCGTTCCCTAAAAGCGACAGGGCGCAGCGTCGCCCAAGCGCTCGATGCCATTTATCAGGTGATTGGCGCTTTCGTCAGCGAGCAAGTCGTTCAGCGCTTTGAGGGACTGTCGGCACAGGTTGAGATGGAAGCCGCGGTTCAGCGGGTTCGCGAGCATGCACCCGGCCAGCTCGGTGGGATGCAGCGGCAGCGTTTCGATGACTTCGCCAAGGGTGCACCTTGGGACCCCGAACTGAGCGCCAACTTGGTGGCTTTGTCCTACGGCGATGAACGCGAAGGCCTGCGCGTGTTGGTTCGCCCATCGGGAACTGAGCCGAAAGTTAAGACCTATTTCGAATACCGCAGCGCTGAAGGCGTTGATGTTGCTAAGCGCAGGTTGCATGCTGCGGTGGCGCAGATGAATGTTTTGATGGAGGCCTTATGAGTTCAGCCCTAATTTTTGCCGCAGCTCTGTTCATTATCGATGGCGATGTGGACATGCGTGCCTTTAATAAAAACAAAGCGACGCGCGCTGCGGTCGCTCAGTTGCTCGCCGAGAGCCCTGAGCAGTTCCGCATGTTTTTAGAAGAGCTTGGCTTTGATCCGCTGCGTGATCTCAAACGGGTTGAGTTTCGCTTGAGTGTGCCGGCGGGTAAACCCGGACCTAAAGACAAGGATGACATGTTTGTCACTGTGCACGGCAAGTTCCACCCGAAGCGCATCCATAGTTCCTGGGCGAAAGCCAAGAAGCATACGCCGATCAAGCAGATTAAACTTGAGGGGCGAACCGCTTATGAAGGCGGCGCCGGAGAGCCGATGTTCGTCGTCGAGTCCGCCAAAAAAGTTCTTTTCGGGATGAAGCCGGCTTTGCGCCAGGCGCTGCGCGGTGAGCTTCCGAAAATGCGCAAAGTTCCGCCCTTCCTTCGGCAGTCAAAAGCTTGGCTGCGTTTCCGCACCACTCCCGAGGCGCGAAAAAAGATTCTTAAAGAACAAAAAGCATCACCCCTCGCCGAGATTCATGAAGTCCAACTGCGCGCCGCCTTGGTCGGCGATATGCTGGAAGCCAAAATACGTTTGCGCATGCGCAGCCCCGAGGCGGCCACTGGCATGAGGATGATGGTCAACTTAGGTTTGATGAACTCCAATCATCCGTCGTCGATGAAGCTCGGGCGTTCTTTGTCCTACCGTATTCAGGGCGACACTTTGATGGTCGATTTGAAGATGAAGGTCACTGAGTTGATGGCTCTACGCCCACCGCCCGCCCCGGCTCCCGGTCGCGGCGGCCCGAGCATCATCAAAGTACCCAAAAAGAGTGGTGGGGCTGGGCGTCCATCTGGACCCGACGGTCAAATGGGGCCCGGTGGTCAAATGGGGCCTGGTGGTCAAAGGGGACCCGGTGGTCAGATGGGACCCGGCGGTCCGATGGGCCCTAGACCCCCTTCGGGACCCAGAGCCCCTTAAAACTCGGCTTGGGCCTGGATTAGCGGCAGGATCTCATCGGCTAACGCTTCCACTTTGACCGCGCCAAAGCCATGGATTTGATGAAGTTCCGAACGGCTTGTAGGGCGGGCGCTCGCCAGCGCCTTGAGGCTGCGATCGCTGGCGATGACATAGGCGGGGACGCCCCGAGCACTGGCAATTTCGCGCCGCCAAGATTTTAAGACATCGAATAAGCTGTGGTCTTTTTGCTCAAGCGCGACCTGCGGGCTGCTGGTCGAGCGCTGCTTGCTGGCCTTGCTTGGAGTGAGCACCAACAAAGGAGGTTGTTTACTGTCGAGTTGGGTCTGGCCCAATTCGAGCACCGGAAAGCCGTTGCTCCGTCCGCTAAAGACGTAGCCCTGAGATTCCAGTTGGTCGATGAGTTGCATGAGCGATTTTTCTGCGTAACCGCCAAGCGTTCCATGCAAACGGTGTTTGTCGTGATTCCATTTGAGGATCTTCGCGGCTTTAGAACCCACTAGAACGGCAGCGATATGACCCCGCCCAAAGCGTCTCGGGTCGAGATCGTTGATCAGTTCGAGGCAGGCCGAAGTGATGGCGATGGCCTCCTCTTCGGGCATCGTTTTAAGCTCGCCCAAACAGACGTCACAGGATTTTTGGCAATTGCCACCGCCCTCGAGACTTTGGCCAAAGTGCTCGGAGATCTGCCTGTGTCGACAACTCGGGTGGCGCGCATAATCGACCATGTTCCAAAGCGCCTTTTCGAGCGAGTCCCGTCGTTCCTGCGAGGGGTTTTCTTTATCGATAAAGAACTTAGTGGTGCGCAGGTCGTCGCCGGAATGCAGTAAAATACAGTCGGCTAGTGCTCCGTCGCGCCCGGCGCGCCCAGCTTCTTGCACATAGGCTTCGAGTGAGCTGGGCATGGCGGCGTGCACCACAAAGCGTACATCCGGCCGGTCGATGCCCATACCAAAGGCCACGGTCGCCACCACCACATCTAAGCGGTCTTGCAAAAATGCCGTCAGTGTTTCTTTCTTTTGCGCCGCGGGCAGGCCGGCATGAAAGGCTGCACAACTATGGCCCTGAGCGACCAAATCAGCGGCAATCTCCAAAGTGTCAGAGCGTTTTCTACAGTAGATAATGCCGCATTGGCCGCGTCTCGACTCCACCAAAGCGGCGATCTGCGGGCCACGGTTTTGGCGAGGTAAACTTCGCAAGATCAGGTTGGAACGCTGCACCGGAGCGATGACGCGCAAGGGGTCTCGCAGGCGAAGTTGAGCGACGATATCGTCGGCGACTTTGGGCGTGGCGGTGGCCGTAAGCGCCATACGCGGCGCCGGCAAGGTCTGCAAGAGGTCGGCAAGTTGGCGGTATTCGGGGCGGAAATCATGGCCCCATGAGGAGATGCAATGCGCCTCGTCGATGGCGACCAGGGCGGGGGGATGTTCGATTAAGTCCTGCATTAAGTCGCTGCGCGCCAAGCGTTCAGGGGAGGTGTAAAGCAGGCGGATTTTGCCCGCTTTGTAGTCTTCGACAATGCGTCGCTGCTCGGCGAGCGGTATCTCGGAATGCAGGGCCGCGGCGGAGACGGCTTGGCGCGCCGCCTGCACCTGATCCTCCATCAGAGCGATCAAGGGGCTAACCACCAAGGTGGCACCTTTGCCGACCAGCGCCGGCAATTGGTAGCAGATGGATTTGCCGCCGCCCGTGGGCAAAATTACCAAGCTATCTTGCCCGGCGAGCCCGGCCTCGATGGCTTGGCGCTGGTGGGGGCGTAGCCCGCTGTAGCCCCAACCCCACGCTAAAGCCTCGTCTAAAGTTCTGCTCAAAGTTGCCTCCGCCGCCGAATCGCTCATGCCTTTGTCACCCTTTCACGCCTAGGTGTAGGCGCATTATACGCGAAGGGTCCGACAGCACCGCGAAAGGCCCTTGCAACGGCGCAATGACCGTGGTTCACCGCCCTCTGAATTCAACCTCTTGCGGAGCTTTTTATGAGCGATCAGGCGCTGCAGCAACGTCCTTATCCCGAGTTAACTTGGCAGGCCTTAGTGTTTGGCGCGCTGCTCGGTGTGCTGATGACCTCGGCCTTTGTTTACGTCGGCCTCAAGCTGGGTTTTGGGCTCGGCGGCTCGACCGTCGCCGCCATCCTTGGCTTTGTGGTGCTGCGTGCCATGGGCACCGGTACCATTATCGAAAACAACGTCGCTCAGACCATCGCTTCGGCAATTAATGTGTCGAGCTCGGGTGTTATCTTCACCTTGCCAGCTTTGCTGCTGCTCGGCGAAGACTTTAGTTGGCCAGCGATGATTCTTTCGGCCACCGCCGGCTCCTTCATGGGCGTGGTGTTGATCATCCCGTTGCGCAAGCAGATGCTCGAATTCGATCGACTACGCTTTCCTTCCGGAATGGCTGTGGCGTCGATCTTACGCAGCTCGGGTGGCGGTAAAAACAAGGCTATTCTGCTGGGTATTGGCGCGGCGATTAGTGGTTCCGTGCTGGTGCTCATCGAAAAACTCCATCTCATCCCAGCTAGTCTGCCCATCGGCGACTGGCTGCACATTCCTTCTTTTACCGGCACTGCCTTATCGCTCTCCATCATGAATATCGGTGCCGGTTTACTTAGCGGAAAGGGCGGTTTGCCCTTTGTCTTTGGTGGGGTGCTCGCGTGGTGGATCATCGCTCCCATGGCGGTGGCTTCGGGCTGGATTCCCCCAGAAATTAGCGGCGACGCGGTTTGGGGTGAGTTGTACTTCAACATGCTCCGCCCGGTGGGTATCGGTATTCTTATCGGCGGTGCGCTGGCTGGTGTGTTCGCAGCCTTTCCCGCTATCCGAGCGGCCATTAAGACTTTGAGTAGCGCTGCTAAACTCGGTGCTGAGGGCGGCGCCGAAGAGCTTAGCGCAAAGACCTTGGGCTATGGCTTGGGCGGCGCTTTGTTGCTGCTTTACGGCGCCGCGACCTTTGTTGTCGGCCCCATGCTCGCCATTCCGGTGGCGGTCGTTGGCGCCTTGTGGCTGGCGCTCGCCGGTATGATCGTGGCTCAGGCGACCGGTATGACCGATATTTCGCCGCTGTCGGGCATGGCGCTCATCGGCGTCACATTAATGCTCGCCATCACTGGCGGTCAGGTCGTTGCGGCGGTGCTCGTTGGCGTCGCAATTTGCGTCGGTATTGGCCAATGCGCCGACATGATGCAGGATTTAAAAACCGGGCATCTTGTCGGTGGTATCCCGAGACGTCAGCAGTTGGCGCAAATTTTCACCGGCTGGCTCGGACCCTTGGTGGCCGTGGGCACCGTGTATATTTTATGGAACCGCTTTGGCGTTGACGCCAACGGCGTGTTTCAGCCCGGTTTTGGACCCGAGAGCCAGGCTTGCCTCACCAAGGCCTCGGATTGCTTGAGCGCACCGCAAGCCGGAGCGTTGCAGGGCATGATCGAAGGTGTCGTGGACGGCAACGCCCCGGTGGATAAATACCTCGGCGGCGGGCTGCTTGGCTTAGCGCTGGGTGCGCTGCCCACCGCCGGCGTCGGCGTGCTCGTTGGCTTGGCCATGTACTTACCTTTCGAAATCACCCTCGGCTACGGCGTCGGTTGCCTTAGCGGTTGGTTTCTCGAAGCCAAAAAGGGCCGTGCTTTCTTTAGCGAAAAAGTGGTTCCCTTGGCGGCTGGTTTCATCGTCGGTGAAGCGGTCACCGCGCTGGTGCTTACCGCCATCACCATGATTGGAGGCTGACAATGGCGATTGTAAATTTTGTTCTTCTCGGGCTCGGCATCGGCTTGGCTGGTTATTCAGCAGCTCGTCCCATCGCCGCCGAGACCCAGAGGGGTCGTATTGAGCTTTGGCTAAACCAATCCGGGCTGCTTTTCTTTATCGGGCTTGCGCTAATTATTGCCGCGTCGGTGCTCATGCGTCGCGCCATCAAGGCTAAAATAGATGCCAAGGCCCAAGGGG
>JAPKCE010000129.1 GCA_028823075.1 Myxococcota bacterium | reverse complement strand
CTTGAACGAAAAACATGCACCGGTGCCCTTTGTATCGACCAACTCGGGTTTGGCGGTCTGGGTCGAAAGCGAGCGCGTCGGTGCCGCCGATGTTGGCGCGAGCGACCCATCCCAACTGGTTCTTCGCTTTCAGGGGAAACGCTTGGCTCTGCGTTTGCGGCTTGATTCGATTAGCGAAAACGTTGCCGCTCACGCACGCCGTGCCGGCTTGCCGCCGATGCCGCCGAGTTGGGTGCTGACCCCGCAACTGTGGCGCAACGAGTTAGCGGTCACCGAGGAAAACGGCGAGGTCACGCTCAGCGGACGGGATCGCTATTTGTCGGATGCGCGACGCTTGCGTGAGTTGGGTATTCCAGGCTCGGTTCTTTGGATCGACGCACCCTGGTCAAAGGGGCACAACACCTTCGCTTTTAACGAGGTCCAGTTTCCGGAAGCAGCGCAAATGCTTGCCGAAGCCGAAAGTCTCGGCTTTCGAACCATCGTTTGGGCGACCGAGCAGATCAACAGTTCCAACGATGAAGATCAGCAGGTCGGTATGCCGGCCTATGGCAGCCTCGAGCTTTTTGAACGCTGGCGCGATGCCAATTGGTTGGTAAAAACCAGCAGCGGCGAACCCTTTGAGTTTCCCTGGGGGCGTGGCTTCGGCGGCTTCGCTGACTTTACCAACCCCGAAGCCTTTGCCGCCTACGGTGAACTGGCTAGGCCCCTGCTGCGCTTAGGCGTACGAGGCTTCAAGCTCGACTTCTGCGAAACGATGCGACCCGATTTGATCGGTATCGTCCATAATGATGCGCCGGTCTTCGCCGATGGCAGCAGCACCGAAGTACAGCATACCCGCTACGCTCGGCTCTTTCATCAGGCGATGATCCGTGTGCTCCAAGAAGAGCATCCCGACGATTGGTACGTCATCACTCGCACGGGCGGGATTTATGATCAGCGCAACGGAACGACCCTTTGGCCTGGGGATTTGGACAACGGTTGGGGGCTTGGCGGTGTACTCAATGAGGACGGTGAGGCGCATGTTGGTGGTCTGCAGGCGGCGATTAGCGGAGGGCTGAGCTCGGCTCTTTCCGGTTACCCGCTCTACGGTTCTGATATCGGCGGGTATCGCGGTGGTACGCCAACCACCGAGGTGTTGTTGCGTTGGGCACAGTTCGGCGCCTTATCGACGGTGATGCAACTCGGCGGTGGCGGTACCGGCGACGCCACACACCATCCGTGGGACGAACGTTATGACACCGAGATAGCCATTCCGATTTATCGTCGTTATGCGCGCCTTCATATGCGCCTTCTTCCCACCCTAGAAGCGATGCTCAAACGGGCGACAACGAGCGGTCATGCGCCGCTTCTCCCAGTGGGCGTGGTCGCCGGAAGCGAAGCGGCTTGGGCCGATAAAAACACCTTTGTCTTTGCGGATCGCCTGGTCGCAGCTCCGGTGGTTAAGCCGGGCGCTGTTCGGCGCAGCTTGGTCCTGCCCGAAGGTCGTTGGATCGATTGGTGGCAGCCGCAGGCCTGGCTCGATGGCGGCGAGCACGACGTTGCCGCGCCGCTCGAGCGTATGCCGCTGTACCAGCGCGCCGGGTCGGTGATCGCCTTAGCTCATCCCGAGTTGATGACCGCGGTGGATGCCAGTGACGAAGGGGTCGCCGATGCCGATCAGGTGGGCGATGCCATCGAATTGCGCAGCAGTCCGGGCCCCGCCGACCGCTTGGTTTTAGCCGATGGCACGGTGATGAAACAAGCGCCGGCGGATGGTGGTCAGCATGTTGTCGTCGAGCAACCCGAGCCGCGCCGGGTGATTTTTCGTCTGCAGTTCGAAAGTGAATATGATGCGATTCCTGTTGCGCTTATCGACGGCCAACCACAGACAGTGAGGCCGGTCGATGTCGACCCGTGGACTTGTGAAACGCCCTGTTATCGAATTGAAGACAACCAACTTGTCGTCACCCTTAGCGGCCGCCATTTGGAGTTGCGCCCATGAAAAACCTCGCCATCATAGGCACCTTCTTTGCGGCCTGTAATGCGCCGCCCACCTACCACCAAGATATCGCGCCGATTCTGCAAGGGCGTTGCGTCTCCTGTCACCAAGAAGGCGGCATTGGTCCCTTTGCGCTCGATACCTTTGACAAGGCCAAGAGCATGGCACCGATACTGGTTGAATCGGTTGCCAGCAAACGCATGCCGCCTTGGGGCGCAGCCGAAGGGCATCGCCAGTACCTCGACAACCCGAGTCTGAGCGCCGAGCAGATCGAAGCCATTCGATTATGGGCCGATTCGGGCGCCCCGGAAGGTGATGCAAACCGACCGGGCGAGGCCCTTGTAACGGTGTCTGGCGGCCTCGGTCGGAGCGATCTGACCCTGACCATGCCGGAAGCCTATACCCCCCAGCAATTCCCCGATGATTATCGCTGTTTCGTTCTTGATTGGCCCGAGCAAGGTCTGACCCACGTTACCGGCTTTGCAGCGCAGCCCGGCAATCGGCAGACCGTTCATCATATCGCCATGTTTCTCGTCGGCCCTGACACCCCGTTGGGCGATGGCGCATTCGAAAAACTCGCTGAGTTTGACGCCCATGACGACGGGCCGGGTTACCGATGTTTCGGTGGCCCGAGCGGGTATGAGGACCTCGGTATTCCGATTCAACAACTCGCCCAATGGGTGCCGGGATCAAGTGGGTGGGACTTTCCTGCCGGCACCGGAATTCCGGTTAAGCCAGGTTCTAAACTGGTGCTTCAGGTTCATTACAATTCGGCCTCGGTCAACCCAGCACCCGACCAAACCAGTGTGTCGCTTCGGCTCGAAGCCGAGGTTGAGCGTCGCTCTGCCTTCGCACCTTGGCTCGATATCGGTTGGGTGCTGGGTTCGATGCAGATTCCCGCCGGCGACGACGATGTTTGGCACAGCGTTCAAGGCGACCCGCGCAGTTTCTTTGAGTTTCTGGTCGGCGATCTCGACTTGAGTAGCGGATTCAGAATTCATTCCGTTTTGTTGCATATGCACCAACGAGGCCACGCCGGCGAGGTGACGGTGCATCGTCAAGATGGAGGGGAAGAGGTTTTGCTCGAAGAAGCGCGCTACGATTTTAATTGGCAACAGATCTATCGCTTCAAAGAGCCGGTCGAATTCGCCGCCGGTGATGAACTCAGCTTGATCTGTCGTTGGGACAACAGTGCTGGCAACCAAGCGCCAGGCCAGCAACCCGCCGATATCGCTTGGGGCGAGGGCACCGCCGAAGAGATGTGTGTCGCCAACTTATATATTTCGGAGAACCCGCAATGAGCGTCGCCCTGGTCACTGGAGCCAACCGCGGTATCGGGCTGGAGTTAACCCGCCAACTGATCGCTGCAGGGGGGCGGGTTTTGGCGGTATGCCGCCAGCCGAGCGAGGAGCTCAAAGCCAGCGGAGCGAGTATTATCGAGGGCGTTGAACTCACCGAACCCAGCGGTATTGACCGGTTGGTGGCTGCTGTGAATGAGCCGATCGATCGACTCATTAACAATGCGGGGCTGCTCAGCAAAGAAAGTTTGGATGAACTCGATTTGGGCGCCATTCGGCGCCAATTTGAGATCAATGCTGTGGCGCCGCTTGCGGTCACCCAGGCGCTGCTCGAGCGCTTAGCGCCCGCAGCTAAAGTCGCGGTTATTACGAGTCGCATGGGTTCGCTGGCCGACAATACCTCGGGCTCGCGTTATGGCTACCGCATGAGTAAAGCCGCAGCGAATATGATGGCCGTTAGCCTGTCGCGTGACTTGGCGCCGCGTGGAATCGCAGTCGCCATTCTTCATCCTGGTTTTGTGCGTACGGGCATGACCGGGTTTAATGGCTATATTGATCCACAAGAGGCCGCTGAAGGCCTTTTGGCGCGTCTCGAAGAGGCGATTGCTGGCGAGGAGCCAGTTTTTCGCCACGCCAACGGAACGCTGCTGCCTTGGTGAGGGGTTAACGATGAGTACCTTTAAGACCGAGGACTGATGGCGTGAATCCGTGGCATGAACTCGGCCTAGTGGTTTGCACCACACCCTGATGAAGAAGCCCGCCGCTTGAAAAAATCAGAGCTTGTGGCCAAACTCTCGCCTCTGATTGGGGACCTAGCCATGCGTTTGCGCATAAGTACTCCTCGCCATCTCTGCACCCTAGGCATCATCTTGAGCATGTCCTGCGGTGAGCAGGTGGTGGTGCGCGAAACCGAAGCAACCTGCGGCAACGGGCAGGTCGAAGCCGGTGAGGCTTGTGATGACGGCAACGAGATAAGCACCGATAGCTGCACCGATGCGTGCAAAGTGGCGATCTGTGGTGACGGCGTCACCCGCACCGATGCAGCCAACGGTGAAGAGGGCTTCGAGGCCTGTGATGACGGTAATGCCGCCGATGATGACGGTTGCACCGCGGCTTGCGTTGCGGCGACCTGCGGCGATGGCATCGTTCGCACCGACCTAGAAGAGGGCAGTCTGGATTTCGAAGTCTGCGATGATGGCAATCAGATCGATACCGACGCCTGCCGCTTGACCTGTGTGCGGGCCTTTTGCGGTGACGGCACCCGCCGCGACGACGCCGTCGAGGGCGAGTTGGGATTTGAAGCCTGCGACGATGGTAATGACGACGATTCCGACGGCTGCTTAAGTTCCTGCACCGAAGCTCGCTGCGGCGACGGTATTTTAGGCCCTGGCGAAGGTTGTGATGACGGCAACGATAACCCCACCGATGAATGCAACAACTGCCAGCCATCGAGCTGCGGCGACGGCGCCATTCAAGAGGGCGAGCGTTGCGATGACGGCAACGACATCAACACTGACGAATGCCTCAATTCCTGCGCCCCAGCGGTCTGCGGTGACGGCGTGATCTGGGATGATCATGAAGTCTGCGATGACGGCAACACCGACCCGTCGGATGGCTGCTCGCGACTGTGTGAAGAGGCGCGTTGCGGCGATGGTACTAGGCGCGGCGACTTAGCGCCCGAAGACCAGGGTTTTGAAGAATGCGACGACGGCAATGCAGAGGACGGTGACGGTTGTTCGCTGGAATGCTTGGCCGAAGTCTGCGGCAATGGCCGCATCGATGGCGGCGAAGCCTGCGATGATGGCAACGACATCGATACCGATGTTTGCACGCGCTCGTGTGAAACCGCCCGTTGCGGTGATGGCATCCGCCATGTTGCCGCCGAAGGCTGTGATGACGGCAACCGCGAAGCCGGCGACGGCTGCGATGCACAATGCCGTTTAGAAGTCTGCGGCAACGGCCGACTCGACGGTAACGAGGCCTGTGATGACGGTAATGAAGTCAATCAAGATGCTTGTTCGAATAGCTGCCGGTTAGCCCGTTGCGGCGACGGTATTTCGCGCACCGACATCGCCCTCGGCGCCGAAGGCTTTGAAAGCTGCGACGACGGCAATCGAGTCAACACCGATGCCTGCCTCAACAGTTGCCTCGTTGCGGCTTGCGGCGACGACGTGGTGCAAGCGGGCGTCGAGGCCTGCGATGACGGTAATCGCGTCGCTGGCGACGGCTGTGATTTGGTCTGCCGTATTGAAGGTTGCGGCAACAACCGGCTCGACCAAGGGGAAGCCTGCGATGACGGCAACGGTGAAGTTGGCGATGGCTGCGATGCGCAATGTCGCCGCGAGGTTTGCGGTAACAACCGTATTGATGCCGGGGAAGCCTGTGACGACGGCAACCGCGTTGAAACTGACGCCTGCACAAGCGGCTGCTTAGCCGCTCGATGCGGCGACGGCATTAGGCGCCAGGATCTAGAGGTTGGTGCCCCAGGCTATGAGGCCTGCGATGATAGCAATCAGGTGGACAATGATAATTGCCGCAATAATTGCGAGGCATTGCGCTGCGGTGATGGTGTGGTGGCGCAAGGTCTTGAGGCTTGTGATGATGGCAACCAAGTCGATAACGACGCGTGCTCCAACGAATGCCTTGAGGGTCTTATCGGTGCAAGTCAGGCACGCCCAGGACGGGACTGCAAGGCGATCAAAGAAGCTCGCCCCAACACCAGCGAT
>JAPKCE010000128.1 GCA_028823075.1 Myxococcota bacterium | reverse complement strand
ATCATGCTTCAACAGCTCCGCCTCAGGAGCCAAATTGAAGGAGAATGACCAATGGGTATTCTGTCAAAAGTCGTTGTGGGCACTATTTTGCTGGTGTTTCCGTTGCTCCCAGCTGCCGCGTCGGTTGAAGGTTTCGGCCCACTAGTCTCAGCCGAAGAGCTGGCCACCGTCCAGTCAACAATCAATCCGCTAATCCTGGATATCCGGGGAGACACAGTTGAGGATGGACGCATCCCGAACGCTATTAGCGCACGGTACGCAGACTTCCGGGGGCCAAAAGAAAATCCTGGACAACTGCTGACTGAAGAGGCGTTAACAAAGCTCATCCGCCGTTTAGGTATTGAAGCTACCCGACCGACTGTCATTGTCTATCAAGGTAAAAACGAATCAGATTTTGGGGCAGCCGCACGTGTTTACTGGACCTTGAAGTCTGCAGGTGTCAGCAAACTGGCAATTTTGAACGGCGGTATGAACGCTTGGACGGAGGGCGATGCCCGCCCGGTTATTGAAAGAGCGCTATTACCAACCCCAAGTACCTTTAGCGTCAAATTTAGCAGCGCGTGGCTGGCTACGCGCGAAGAGGTGCTTAAAATCGTCGAGAGCGATAGTGCTGTTCGACTAATCGATGCGCGTCCTGAGTCGTTCTACAACGGCGAAAAGGCGCACCCTGCGGCTGCGAGACCTGGCACCCTGCCACAGTCCGAGTATTTCACGCACTCAGGCTGGTTTTCCGGCGGTCCAGCGATCATTGATTCGAAGACTGCCCAGCGCCTTGCTACCAAGAGCGGTTTCAAGAAGGGTGATACACTCGTTTCTTTCTGCAACACCGGCCATTGGGCGGCTACGAACTGGTTTGCACTCAGTGAACTTGCGGGCATCGAGAACGTTAAGCTCTATCCAGAGTCTCTCGTAGGTTGGTCTAATGCTGGCTTGCCCATGGCGAATACTCCAGGACTGATCGAGACCCTCGTGAAAAAGGTCAAGAAGTCCCTATAGGATTCTCAACTTCATGCGGAAGGGTAAATAGTGCTGCGAACTTCCTCCCCTGTTGGCGTTAGTTCAAGCACTATGCCCTCCCGCATGGCGCTCACCATTTTTTTGTGCGCTGCCGTTGCTGCGACAGCGCTTTTTGTCGGAGCACGCTACGGCGCTCTGCTGCTTGTGGGCCTTGGGCTGGGGCTGACGCTCGAAGGACTACGTTTTGGATTTGCCGGCCCTTGGCGGGCGTTCATCCTCAGACGTGAACCGGCGGGTATTGCTGCTCAGCTTGTGGCAATCGCTTTAGTGGCGCTCGTCGCCTTTCCGCTTCTGGCGGCCCGTCCGGACGAACTCATTGGGGCACATGCACCCATCGGAATAGCCATGTTGGGCGGAGCCTTTGTCTTTGGTGTCTGTATGCAGCTCGTTATTGGTTGCGGCTCTGGCACGCTGGTAAACGCCGGTAGCGGAAACGCCATAGCTTTGGTTGCCCTCCCATTTTTCATAATTGGCAGTTTCGCTGGTGCCTACCATCTTGATTGGTGGATCGACCTTGGAACGGCGCCAACCTTAACTCTTCAGACTTTCTTCGGCCCGCTTGGTGGACTAGTGGCAACACTGATCGGGCTCGCTGTGGTAGCCGTAATTGCTCTTAGCTGGGCATCACCAGAGAACCGCCGTATCCCTAGGAGGCTTTGGATTGCTGCCGCCGTTGTCGCTGGGCTCGCGATTCTTAACCTTGTCATTTCCGGCCAACCGTGGGGTGTCGTTTACGGGCTCGGGCTCTGGGCAGCAAAGGGAGCTCAGTTCTTTGGAGCGGATCTGTCAGGTTCTTTATTTTGGTCAGCGTCCGGCAATGTTGAGCGCCTCCAGCAATCGATCCTGACCGACGTTACCTCCCTTACCAACGTCGGCATTATCCTTGGTGCCTTCGCTGTGGCCTCCTGGCGCGGTGGTCTTAGCGCTGACCGAAAACGTCTTCCGCTCAACGGATGGATGGTGGTGGCGCTCGCCGGTTTATTGATGGGGTATTCTGCGCGACTTGCGTTCGGCTGTAATGTCGGCGCTTTTTTCAGTGGCATTTCTACTGGTAGTTTGCACGGTTGGGCTTGGTTCGCCGCCGCTTTCGTAGGCTCGGTGCTGGGGGTGCGTCTCAGGTCTAGACTGGGTCTGGATGAAAGCTCACGATGAGATCTCGGAAGTCCGTCGCCGTGGCTACTCTGGGTTTTCTTACTTTGGTTCTTGCTCTCGACTTCAGTGTGAGTACGACGCCCAACCCCTATTTACAGCCATCCCTTATTGCGCTGGGCAGCGGTCAAGCTGCGAGCGGTGCGCTTTGTACAACTGCGCCACCCGGCTAAACTGCGACGGATCACTGAAATGATGGATGTTGCGTTCACAGTGCTTTCGTGAGTCCCTACTGGAATAATCGTCCGATGGGCCGACCGCAGGTTTGGATACGAGTAAATTGATTAGTGGCTTTCAATATGCGGCATCTACGAAACGCATATCCTGGGAAGGTGCTGACAGCCTGTCCGAAGAGCTGCCGTCGTAAAGCTTGCGCCATCGGACAGAAGATGATCGAAAGGCCCATGTCATCCTGAGCCGGACGGATGGCGCCCATCGCGCTACCATCCGTGACGAAGTACAAACAACAACGAGCACCTGATGTCCCGATTTATTGCTGTTTTCATGCGCCATGGCGCTCTCAAGCAACCTGCTGGTATTGTGGGTGGAAATTTACCGTTCCCGCTCACCGCCGCAGGCGAGAACCAAGCGGCCGATGCTGGCCAACGCTTGGCAGCACTCGCCGACGAGATGAATTTCAAGGTCGACGACGACCTCGAGTGTTCGCCCAACGAAGGCGCTTGGCAAACCGCGGCGATCATCGGCGAAGAACTTGAAGACCTCACTGACCGTGGCTACCGTGCGCTCGAACGTGCCGAGATGGCGGGCCGCAGCCTCGGCAGTGTTGCCAATCTCAAGGCCGCGCAAATAGAGTCCCTTATCGAAGAGGACCCACGCTTCACCAACGCGCCGAAGGACTGGTTATCCAAGACTGACTACCGGCCGCCCTTCGCCGGGGTCGAAACATTGGGTGCCGCAGGCGAGAGGCTTGGCGGTTTCATCCGTCAACGCACCGAAGAAATGTGGCCGCACCTCACCGGCGACACGCTGAAGGTTTTCCTTGGTCACGGCAGCGCACTTCTTCATGCGGCTGCGTATCTCGATGTCCTACCTGCCAAGCGCGCCGCGCAACTAGCGCTCCCTCATGCGGGCTGGGCTCTCATAGAGTTCAACGCCGCGGGCCAATGCACCCTACTCAGCACCGACTGGCGCAAACCCAAAAAAGGCGACGGCGAGGACTAGGCTATGCCGCACACGGTCATCCTGAGCCGGATAGATAGCGCTGCCGGCGCAAGCCACCCGAGCGACGGGAGCAAGCCCTCCCCAGGCCCCATCTGTGCCACACTGCGTGCTTAGTCGTTTTAGACCCTGGGCCTCATGAGCGTCTTTCTCGCTAAACGCTTTCTCACATTCATCGTGACCTTGTTGGGCGCGACGGTGTTGACGTTTCTTGCGTTGGAAATTCTACCGGGCGACCCGGCAGCGGTAATTCTTGGCATAGACGCACCGGAGAGTGCCATCCAGGCGTTGCGCGATAAGCTCGGCCTCGATCGGCCGATCCTCGAACGCTATTTCGCCTGGCTAGGCGATATTGTCACACTCCGTTTCGGCGTAAGCTTCACCTATTCGACGCCCGTTATCGAACTCGTTAGAGCGCGCCTCGCCATCACTATTCCGTTGGCGCTCATGGCGATGGTGCTCTCGGCGGTCGTCGCATTCGGCCTCGGCGTCTATGCTGCGTCACGTCACAACAAGCCTGGCGACGTCACGGTCATGAGCATCAGCCAACTCGGCATTTCCGTACCGAACTTCTGGCTGGCTTTGCTTCTCATCTTGCTGTTCGCCGTCAATCTCAGATGGTTTGCTTCGGGTGGTTTCCCCGGTTGGCAAAACGGCGTATGGCCGGCGTTCCGAGCGTTGCTTCTCCCGGCCATTGCGCTCGCCACCGTGCAAGGGGCGATCCTCGCGCGCTTCACCCGTTCGGCCGTGCTCGACACCATGCGCGAGGATTACGTGCGCACCGCCCGCGCAAAAGGCCTCAGCCGACGCGCGACACTGTGGCGCCACGTGCTGCGCAACGCGATGATTCCAGTCATCACCATCATGGGCTTGCAGTTCGCCAACTTATTGGCCGGTACCATTATCGTCGAAGAAGTATTCGCCTTGCCGGGGCTTGGCCGACTGGTCCTGCAAGCCATCAGTAATCGCGATGTTGCGGTAGTGCGTGATGTTGTGCTCATGCTGGCGGCCCTCGTCGTGTTCATTAATTTTATCGTCGACATCCTCTATGCGGTGATCGACCCGCGGCTTAAGCCACACGACGTGTAGGGACCGGGAATGGAAAGTGCCCAATTTATTTTTTGGCGCCGCTGTCTTGCCCATAGATCGTTCGTCGCCGGTGGGTGTCTCACGGGTGTCCTCGCTCTTTCGGCAATTGTCTCGCTAGTCTGGACTCCATGGGATCCGATCAAGCAAAACCTGCGTGAGCGTTTTGTAGCACCGTCGTGGGAGCATCTCTTAGGCACCGATCAGTTCGGTCGCGACATCTTCTCGATTATCATGCAGGGCGCCCAAAACTCTATCACCGTTGGGATTGTGTCGGTCAGCATCGGCATGGCGTTTGGTGTCGCCCTCGGTTTGTGGGCCTCGGCCAAGCGGGGTTGGACCGAAGAGTTGATCATGCGGGCCTGCGATTTCATGTATGCCTTCCCGGCGATCCTCCTGGCCATCATGTTGGTGGCGACCCTAGGGCAGGGCGCCATCAACGCGATCGTCGCCATCGGCATTTTCTCGATCCCGGTTTTCGCCCGGCTGACGCGCGGTGCCGCCAACGCCATTTGGGCACGCGAATTCGTCCTGGCTGCGCGCGCTGCTGGCAAAGGGAAGTTCCGCATTACGATAGAACACATCTTGCCCAACATCATTTCGGTCTTGGTGGTCCAGGCGACGATCCAGTTCGCGCTCGCCATTCTGGCTGAGGCCGCGCTCAGCTTCCTTGGGCTCGGTGCGCAACCGCCAACCCCTTCGTGGGGACGGATGCTCAACGAGGCGCGCTCGATGATTTTCATCAACCCGTGGCTCGCGGTTTATCCCGGTGTCGCCATTGCCGTGGCTGTGTTGGGCCTGAACTTGCTGGGTGATGGCCTGCGCGACGTCATCGATCCTCGCTTGGCGCGGAAACGCTGATGACGTTACTCAGTGTCGAAAACCTCTCCGTCATGCTGAAAACCGTGCGGGGGCCGGCACGTGCGGTGCGCAACCTGTCGTTCGACCTGCAAAAAGGTAAAACGTTGGGTATCGTCGGCGAATCGGGCTGCGGCAAGTCGCTTACCGCTCTCGCCATCATGGGCTTGTTGCCGGAGAACGGATGGGCCGACGGCCGTGTGACCTTCGGCGGTGAAAATATCCTCGATTATAGCGAGGACCGGATGTGCCAGGTGCGTGGGGATCGCATCGGCATGGTTTTCCAAGAACCCATGTCGTCGCTCAATCCGTTGCATACCGTGGGCAAGCAAATTGCAGAAGCCATGATTCTTCATCGCGGCATGAATCGCGGCGAGGCCCGCGCTGAGGTCATCCGGCTTTTGGACCTTGTTGGTATTCCCGAACCCGCCAAACGCGTCGGCAGCTACCCGCATCAACTTTCTGGCGGCCAACGTCAGCGCGTCATGATCGCCATGGCCTTGTCCTGTGGTCCAGAGCTTCTTATTGCGGACGAACCCACCACCGCGCTCGACGTCACGATCCAAAAACAAATCCTCGACCTCATCAAAAATTTGATCGAAGACCTCGATATGGCGATGATTCTGATTAGCCACAACCTCGCTGTCATTTCGCAAAATGTTCAAGACGTAATCGTCATGTATGGCGGAACGCGGGTCGAAAGCGGCCCTACCAACGCGGTCTTTTCCGATCTCTCGCACCCC
>JAPKCE010000127.1 GCA_028823075.1 Myxococcota bacterium | reverse complement strand
GACACCGGATTGATCGCTTGACCGTCGAGTTCAAGTAAGGCGCCGGGCGGATGAACCACGTTGATGTAATTCGCAAAGTAAGTGTCAGGGGTGAGAAAGGTGTATTGCGAGCGGTACTGTTCGCTCGGCGCCACCGCGCTCATCGCCGGGTCACCAGCGTGGCGGCCTGTCCCATTCAACCCGGTCGTCGCTTGACTGGTAACGAACTGAACCATCTGCACGGGCCGGTCCGAGCGCAACACGAAATCTCGGCGCGTTCCGAACTCGCACCAACTTCCGGGGGCTAATTCGACGACTTCTCCTGCTGCTAAGGCTCGGCAGTCCGGTAGACCTGCGGCGATGGCCCCGTGGGTAGCGAGACCACTCAATGCAGGGTCAAAGCGCAGACTAGCACCTTCGTTGCTGGCCACAATACGATAGTAATTGACCTCGTTTCGATTGCTGCTGCGATGATGGGTGTGGCTACCGACATACTCGTTTCGCCAGGTTTCTAAAGGCATCAGCGAGGTCTCGACATGGTCGCACGCGGCGTTACCGTGGGGAAGTTCGGTGCAGACATGCCCGCCGAAGAGAGCCACCTCAGCGCTCGCTGTAATCTGCACCCCGGTCAGATCGGTACGTGCCGCGTTACCGTTGGCAGATAAAATGGTGAGCACTTGATAGGGCTGTAATCGGACGTTCATTTGCCCGTTGGTCACAGCAGCACCCGCCACCGGCTGGATAAGTCGATTGCCAATATTGATCTCCACATCAGCCGCTTCGTCCGACGCTACGATCGATATAAAAGAGGGTGACTCCGCGGGGCGCCCCTGCATCATATTCAGGTAAGGCAATGAAACAGCTATATACTTTCGACCTTGCGAACCTGCAGGAAACAAGATGGAGGCGTCGTTTGAGTAACTATGATTGCAGCAGATTGGCGAAAACTGATAGGCCGTCACGGGCGCGCTAGCCTCGACCCGGTAAGCGCGGTTCTCAAGCTCGCTACGATACGTCACTTGGTTACCTCGAACAGCGAGGCCGGCGGTGTTTTCGGGCAGAATAAAGACCCCCATCCCACCAGCCGGAATGGCTATGGCTTCGATGGCACCAGCCACGTTGCTGCGGCTGCCGTCGGCGTCCTCAACATAGGAATTTACCGTGGTAAAACCAGTGCGCGCTCCGGTGATTTGATTGATTCCGGTGGCGCCGGGAACTCGTACATTCGAACCGGCTATAACGGCCTGACCGCCCGCGGCGGTGATGTGTACAGTGACAGGGAAGTCATGAGGGTTCGCCAAGCTCACGGCAAAGGGGTCCGTGTAGATATCGGATTCTTTAATTTGTGGTAAATCAACGGCGAAGAAGACACAGCCATCGTAACTTTGGCGTGCCCGAGCTTGGTTACATAGATCGATACAGGAGCCGGCTGAACAGGCCGTACCGTCTGGACAGGTCTCGGTAGCCTCCATGGCGGTTCCGTCCCCGTTACAGCGACCGACGGTGCGGTCATCAACACAACCGGTGGAGTCAGGAAGGCATTCCATACGCTGACAAGCCCCATCCTCAACACAAACCTCGCCGCGACGGCATTCGGCATTTTGCCATTCCGAACTGTCATCAGCGCAACGTTGGCGCTGAGGCCAGCGCTGGTCCTCGACGTCCGCACACCGGTAAGCACCAGGATCACAGTTAGCCGACCCGCAGAGGCCGTCACCACTACAAACTTCGCCTTCAGAGCAAGGATCGGGGCGCCACGTGCTTCCGTCCGCGTCACAGACCTGCCGGCGCCCGACTTCACAACGCTGAGTTCCAACATGGCACGCGTCGTCTCGACAGGTTCCACGGTAGCACGACAGCCCAGCCTCACATTGGCCGCTTTCCTGCCATGAGCCGGCGACACAAGTCATAACCATTGAGGTGCCGAGGCATTTCAGCGCTCCGTCGTCACAGGGGCCTTGCGCAGCGTCGCGGCTGCGCGCTCCACTACCGGGAACCGGAGCAGTACAAGCAACGCCAACTAGTAGAACCCAAGCCAACAGACGCGTCATGGCAATCCCCCCTTAAGGTATCAACCCATGCCGGATACCGCTCACCAACGCAACGCCCGACAAGGTCTCACCTTCTTTTGGAAACTTGATTACTCGTGATTGTTCACAATGTTGTTCATCAATAAGAAGAAGAGGTTTTCGCCTATTAGAAGCCATCAGTTTCCTCGGTGGCACCCAAAACACGGAAATTTGAGTATCGGAAAAGAGAAACAAAAATCGAAGTCGATTTAATGCAATTTTTAATAAACAAATCCTCCAAGCTACAACTGGCCCTCCAAAAGCCCTTAAACCGAACTCCCTTATTAGTTAGTTTGGTATCAGCATGCTCGTCGGCGGGTCCCCGCCATTAGGAAACTCCAACGCGTCAAAACCGCGAACCAACGCAGCCTGTGCATCTCTGGGTGCTCTTTTAGCGGTCAAATCTTATTTTTACGACATCACCGAGGGGTTGCCCTTTCCAGCAGGGTCATGTCTCCTGCCGACTCGAAGACTCAAAGGAGCATCAATGCGTCAGACCAACGGCCCCCGCACGATTCGCTTCGGTGCCTTTATGCGACAAATTGGCATGCAGCAGCGGGCAATCCCTTTCGAAAAAGTCACCCAGCACGGGCAAGACAACGTCGGGAAAAAAGTGGGTGTCACCTCGACCGACATCTATCGGATCGTGGGTCCCTACGTCTCCGTCCGCTTCATGGACCAAGTCAAAGCCGTCGTCCCACTAGCCATCTACCTCGGACTCTTTCAAGTCTTCGTGCTTCACCAAGAGTTCGCCGACGCAGGTCTGGTCTCCGCAGGGCTTACAGCGGTCATAATCGGTCTGATGCTCTTCATGGAAGGCCTCAAAGTCGGCCTCATGCCCTTCGGCGAGACGATCGGCTCCGAGCTGCCCAAAAAATCAAAACTTCCAGTGGTCCTCATCGTCGTCTTCCTACTCGGCATCGGCGTCACCTTTGCCGAACCCGCCATCGGCGCTCTGCAAACAGCCGGCTCACTCGTCAACGTCCAGAAAGCTCCCTACCTAAAAGCCCTACTCACCGACTGGTCCACCATCCTCGTGCTCATCGTCGGAGTAGGAGTAGGCCTAGCCGCAGTCCTCGGGACCATGCGCTTCGTCAAAGGGTGGAGCCTAAAACCGATGATCTTCTTCACCCTCATCCCCACAATGGGTCTAAGCATCTACATCTCCGGCGACCCAAACCTCGCCTCCATCCTCGGCCTCGCCTGGGATTGCGGCGCCGTCACAACAGGTCCCGTCACCGTTCCACTCGTCCTAGCCCTCGGCATCGGCATCGCCAATTCAGTCGGAAAAGGGCGCAGTTCCTTGTCGGGCTTTGGCATCGTTACCCTCGCCTCGCTCTTCCCCATTCTCGGCGTGCAACTTCTCGCTCTCTACGTCTCAGCAACCGTGCCCATCGAAAGTGTGCTCGCATCAGCACAAGCAGCAACAGCAGTGGCCGCCGGCGGCTGGGCGACTCAGACCCCCTGGGTTGAAATCATAGGCGGTGTGCGCGCCATCGTACCGCTCGTGCTCTTTCTCCTCGCTGTCTTAACCCTACTTCTCCGTTCCAAAATCAAAGACCCGATGAGCATGGGCTATGGCATCAGCCTGTGCGTTATCGGCATGGTCATTTTCAACCTGGGTCTAACCTACGGCTTGGCGCGCCTCGGTGCCCAGGCTGGGGCCATGGTTCCCGCGGCCTTCACCGAGATTTCAGCAGCGCAAGGGTCCCCCTATTACAGCGCTGCAGTTGGCCTCGCCATCGCCATCGCTTTTGCCTGGCTGCTCGGTCTGGGCGCGACCCTTGCCGAGCCTGCCCTAAACGCTCTTGGCCAAACGGTTGAAAACCTAACCAACGGAACCTTCCCAAAATCCTCGCTAATGAACGCCGTGGCCTGGGGTGTAGGAGCGGGCATCGCCATGGGCGTGGCGAAAATCATCTTCAAAATCGACATCGTCTATCTCATCATGCCGGGATACGCGCTGGCACTCCTGCTCACGCTCTTCTCGACGGAAGAATTCGTCAACATCGCCTGGGACAGCGCCGGCGTCACAACAGGTCCGGTCACAGTGCCTCTCGTGCTCGCCATGGGGCTGGGTCTAGGCGACGCGGTTAGCGTCATCGAAGGCTTCGGTATTTTATCAATGGCCTCCATCGGCCCGATTTTGGCAGTGCTCGGCACCGGCCTCTGGATTAAAGCTCGCGTGGCCATTCGCCATTGGCGCGACGCAAAGGAAAAACCAGCATGACTAACGAAACCAGCAACGAGATCATCGTTCTCACCGACGTCTCCATGATCATCACCGTCGTTCAACGCGGCATGGGTGACGAAATCGTTAAAGCGGCCAGCGAAGCCGGCGCCCGCGGCGCGACGATCTACTACGGCCGCGGTACCGGCGTGCGCGACCGCCTCGGCATTCTCGGCATGGCCGTCGAAGTCGAAAAAGAGTTGGTCAATATCTTAGTCAGCAACGATCAGGTCGATGAAATTCTGGAGCGCATCTACAAAGCAGGAAAGCTCGACACCCCGGGCATGGGAATCGCTTACGTTTTACCGGTTGAAAAAGCCGCCACACACGTCCCCCAAGACCTGCTCGACAAACTTGGGGACCATTGATGTTTGCTCCAGCCAAGCTGATCACCTGCATCATCCCGATGGGCAGTGGGCTCCCGGTTCTCAAAGCCCTGCGCGAAGAGAAGGGCATAGACGCCACGAACATCAATTTCGCCCGCGGCGTCGGGCGTTTCGTTCGCTGGAATCAGCGCCGCTTGGGCGACGACGCCCAAAAAGAGATCCTCACCATCACAGTAGCGCCTGAACGCGCCGACGAGATTTTCGAATTGGTGTTTCACAAGGCCAACCTCGACCGTCCGCATGGGGGGATTATCTACATGATGCCACTAACCCACGCTTCGGCCTTCAGTATTCCCCACGACCTTGAAGAAAGCCTCGCCACAAAGAGCCCAGGCTAAAAGATGAACCGAACGGCGCTCCTCATATCGATTTTTGCGCTCATCATGAGCGGGGTTTCTCTGTTCAGCGGCGGTCAAAGCGCGAGCGGGGAAACCGACGATGCCAAACTCAAATCGCTCCAAGAAGAGATAAGCGCGTTGCGCAAAGACCTCTACGCGGTGAAAGATGGAGCGAACAAGCCGGTCAACGAACCCGACTACGAAGAGCCGCTCAACAAGGCAGGGCAAGAAAACCAAGCATTTGAGCCGGAGCCCCCACTCGGCATGGCGATGGATGAGGGCATGCCCGATCTTCCGCCCGACGAAATGATGCCCGTCGACCCGATCATGGCGGCCCAAATACGCCGTATCATACGCCAAGAGCAGCAATCGAACCGCAGCCAGCGCAGCGGTAAGCGCATGCAAATCTTTAGCGCTGACCTGCGTCGGCGAATCGGCGAGAATAGCGCCACCGCCGACCTCAGCGAAGACGATCGCAACAACTTGGTCCAGTTCCTCGAAAACGAACGAAAGAGCGCGAACAAACTGTGGCAAAAAATCCGTAGAGGGGACCTCTCGCGCAAAGAAGCAGCCCAAGACCTCCAAGAGTTGCGCCAGGATACGCGAGCAATATTACGGGAATCCATGGGCGAGGAGATCGCCGATAGGATCGATCAGCTTAGCCCTTTGCCAAGACGCCGCCGAGTCACACCAACGGGTCCGCAATAAAGTCTAGCGACGCGCTTTCGTCGGCTTGATGGCCGATGCGGGGTTTTCGATGAGCTGCCTGCCCGCTTTGGCGATGAGGCTATAGGCCGGCGCCAGCAGATCCGGCAAATCCGACAAACCCAATTTGCGCGGCGGAGGCCCGAGGCGGCGCAACAGTTCATCCGGTCGCCCGGCGCAGTCAGGATCAAACGCTGGGCTCGACTCGCCCGAGCCCGCTACCCACCAAGCCTCGATCTCCTCTTTGCTCAAGGCCGGTAAACCCATGCCGTCATCAGCCGTAATGCCCATCCATGCTTCGTAGACCGAAGCGTCGGCCTCCAGCCGGCGACCGAGCGAAAACACCGTCGCAGCAATGTGTTTGCACAATGCGTTTGGGTCGGG
>JAPKCE010000126.1 GCA_028823075.1 Myxococcota bacterium | reverse complement strand
CGCAATCAAGACCAGCGCGAATTGCTGCGTCATTGGTGCCAAGAGATGGAAGAGTTTGCACCCGAAGAAGGCGAATGGGACGAACTCGTTGCGACACGCAAAAAAGCGCGTGAACAACGTGAGCAACGCGCCGCTTTACTGCGAGCGGAGCGGGTCATTGGCGGTGATCGGGGCATGTTGCAGGCGCTAAACGAGTTACGTCACATCGCCATCAGCGCGCCCAACCCAGACCCCTTGCACGACTGGGCTGCCCAAGCAGATCATGGCATCGATAGCTTCCTTCGTTGTCTGCAAGATCAAGCCAGCGACCTCATCGAGGTGGACCTGGACGCACTACAGGAACGGCTGTTTCGCTGGCGCGACCTCGCGCGCAAGCATCGCTGCAATGAGGTGGAACTGCCTGAGCACTTGGTGCAAATACAGGCACAACTCGCTAGACTTGATGCCCCCGAAGAAGCGTTGACTGCGGCGCAAAGCTTAGCAGCGAGTAGCCGAGCAGCAGCCGAACACCTCGCGCAAGCGCTCAGTGAGGACCGCGTGAAAGCGGCCGCTAAACTGCAACGAAAACTCAATAAACTTCTGCCCGACCTCGGCTTTTCCGGAGCCGCCATCGAGATCGAAATCAAACGCGCCGAGGGGCTCACTCGCCTCGGTTGGGACCGTGCCGACTTTCACTTCCAAGCCAACCCCGGCGAAGGCTTTACCGCCCTCGAAAAAAGCGCCTCGGGCGGCGAAAAGGCGCGTCTACTGCTCGCCTTGGATTGCTCGTTGCCAAGGCGCGACCTGCTCACCTCTGTTTTCTATGACGAGATCGACGCTGGTATGGGCGGAAGGGCGGCTCAGGCCGTTGCCAAGCTTTTGCAAAGCCAAGGGAAACAAGTCCAGGTGCTTGTCGTCAGCCACCAAGCTGCTGTGGCGGCGACGGCCGGTCAGCATCTCTGTGTCACCAAGGCAACGATCAAAGGTCGCACCTTTCTTTCGCTCAAGTCGCTGACCGGAAAAGCAAGAGAAGCCGAGCTTGCGCGCATGACCAGCGGGGATGTGGCGCCGGATGCTGCCGCCGAAGTGGCGCGCGCTTTGCTCGACGAAGGGCAGAGCCATGCGGCTCTTTGAACAAAGCGTCACCCCGAGCAACCAACCCTTAGCGGAGCGCCTGAGGCCAACACAATTAGACGAGGTCATCGGTCAAAGTCATCTCCTCGATGAAAAGGGTCTGCTGCGGCGACTCTTCGAGGCGGGTGAATTACCGTCGATGATTCTTTGGGGGCCGCCGGGGATCGGTAAAACCACCCTGGCGCGCTTGTTGGCGCAACGAGCCCGTGCTGCTTTCGAGGCGATCTCTGCTGTACAGTCGGGAATTCCAGAGTTAAAATCTCTGCTCACCCGAGCATCAGAACGACTTGCGTTTCACCAACAAAACACGGTTATTTTCATCGATGAGATTCACCGCTTCAACAAAACTCAGCAGGATTTTTTGCTTCCGCATGTCGAGTCGGGGCGCCTCACATTGCTCGGTGCGACAACTGAAAACCCGGGCTTTGCAGTAATTCCTGCGCTGCGTTCTCGTTGTATCAGCGTGGCTCTTGAGCCGCTCGGCGAGGACGAACTCGCTGCTCTGATCAAACGTGGGCTTATCGCTCTAGAAAGCAAGGCCGACGACGACGCTGTCAATCTCCTCAAACGATGGTCCCAAGGTGATGCGCGGCGCTGTTTAAACCTACTCGAATGGGCACATAAACTGAGCGGTGGCGAAACGATCAGCGCCGCAACGGTTGCCATCGCCGCCGACCGGTCCGCCGTACTCCAGGATCGCGGTGGGGTGCATCATTATGACACCGCGTCGGCACTAATTAAAAGCATGCGGGCGTCGGACGTCAACGCCGCCCTTCATTATCTAGCTCGTATGCTCGAGGGGGGTGAAGAGGTTGCATTTATCGCTCGCCGCTTGGTTATTTTTGCCTCTGAAGATGTAGGCAACGCGGCGCCGCTCGGGCTGGTGGTGGCCCAAGCAGCGGCCGATGCTGTGCGCTTCGTCGGTATGCCCGAAGCGGCATTAAACCTGAGTCAAGCCGTGAGTTTTCTGGCTTGCGCACCTAAATCTCGGGCCTGTACCGAGGCGATCAACGCGGCCCGAGCCGACCTACAAAACGGGGCTTGGCCGGAAATTCCAGATGCGCTATTGAATCGCCGCCGACCTAATCCCGTCGATGAACCTGAACAAGGGCCTGGAACGCTTCTCCCTAAGGCGTTAGCAGGACGTATCTACTACCCCCTAGGCGAGTGAAAAATGACCAAAAACCAACAGACGGCTGAAGAAGGTCCCAGGGTAGCGCCTCCAACCGAAGCTGAAAACAACCGGCTTTTCGCTATGATTTATGCTGGTGGTCTTTTGGTTTACGCGCTGCTCTTTATCGCATTTTTGAAATGAAGGAGATCTGATGCTCTGGTTGTTGCTTACCCTCGGAGCCTTGTCTCCCTCGAATTCGATTAAAGACCTCGCTAAAGACAAGCGAGCCATGAAACAACTACGCAGCTTTTCAGGCCTCAAGTCCTGCAACAGAAATCTCGTATTAAAGCGAAGCAACACCGACGGCGACCTCTGCCGCATGGCTCTTCTCGCCTCGGCTTCGGCCGATGGTCGCGGTCTGCGCAAGAGTTCCAAGGACTACGAAGGTGCGACCTTGAAACGCGCCGCCTACCTGGTTGAAGCGGTCGAGCACGCCGAAAAAACTGCCGAAAAACTAATGAAAGCTAAGCGGGTCCCGCGCTGGAAACTACAAAAAGCGACCCGCGCCATCAGCGCCCTTTGCCCGCTGATCGACCGCTTGCGCGAAGAGGCGGCCATGGCACCTCAAAGCGCTGCCAAAGTACGAGGCTTGTCCTCCGGGTTAAGCAGCACGATGACCGCTAGACAAGCAACCTGCCGCTGCATCAACGCGCTGCGCAAAGTGGCCCGCCCTCTAAAAGGCAGCAAAAAGGCTTATGTGTTGCAGGCAGACGAGGCCATCTCCCTGTCGGGCTGCGTAACCAAGCGGCTTGAGGTGGCGCGCAGCACGCAATATGTAGCGCCAAAACGCAGCCGTTTCTCGTCGGCCGGTCGAGCCCAAAACGTTGCTGACAACAAACGAATCTCGGCGCCAAACAGGAACAAAGCCGCATTAAATTTAGTCGAGCGGCATCGCAGCGAAATCAACGCCTGTGCGGTCGACGCTCGCAAAGCCGGCGGCAACCGTTTGCGCCGAGCAAAGCGCATGAAACGCTGCATCTGCTCGAACGCCAAAGGCTGGCGTTTCGCTCGCGGGCCTAAGATGAGTATCGAAGAGAATGCCAAACCCGGCACGCTGGTGCTCAACCTATCCATCAATAAACTCGGTAAAGTGAGCGCCTGTGGGGTGGTCGTGAAGAAGTGAATGATGGGTTGCATTTTGATCGACTCGATCGCTGGCTAAGCGAGCGAACACAGACCCCTTATGGTCATGAAAAACTCGAAAAACTTGCCCGGGCTGTAGGCCTTGAACTGGAACGGCGTATCGACGCTGCACTGGCTTGGTCCACGGTTTTAGGAACTCCTGACTGCCCGCAGTTGGGGCTGCAAGGGGATTGCCGCGATGACCTGACGCGCTGTGAGCGTGGCGGACTGCTCGAGAGCGAAGCACTGCGCGATCTAAGCGCATTGCTCGACGTCTTTTGCTCGCTTAGAGTCGATGGTAACGACTGGCCCTCCCCAATCACCAAACTGACGGCGGCTCTGGGCGATTACCGCGACGAGGCGCAACGTCTGCGCTCGAGTATAGGGGCTGATGGGTCCCTACTCGATAGCGCAAGCGCCGACCTTGGGCCCCTCAGGCGAAACCTGGAATTAGCGCGGCGACGACACAGCAACATGGCGACCAACCTACGCGATGAACTCTATGCAGGCGGGCAACTGCAGGACGATTACGTCACCCAGCGACGCGAGCGCCATGTTCTGCCCGTGAAGGCCAGCGCCAAACGGCAACTTGGCGGTATTATTCATGACTCTAGCCGCTCAGGGAAAACGGCTTATGTCGAACCTGCCGAACTGCTCAGCGCCGGCAACGCGGTTCGCCAGCGCGAAGAAGAGGTTCAGCAAGAAGAGGTTAAAATCCTCGAACGTTTATCGCAGATAGTGAGGCTTCGAACTGCTGAGGTCCGCCAAGATATTGAGCTCCTCGCCATCCTAGACGCCGACCGCTGCCGCGGCGCCTTCGGCAAAGAATTTGAAGGCATCCGTCCAGTCTTTGGTCCGGATAAAGTCGAATTGCGGGGCCTGCGACCACCGGCCCTTTTACTCGCCGGTTTGGATTCGGTCGTCGCTGTTGATATTTCGCTGAACGCCGAAGCTCCCGTTTTGGTGATCAGCGGGCCCAACGGTGGTGGTAAATCAGTGGCACTTAACGCCAGCGCATGGGCCTTTGAACTGGCACAGCGTGGCTTGCCGATACCCGCCGACTTGGTTCATTTACCGCCTCCTCCCTACCGCTTATGGCCGGTTATCGGCGACGCTGCTGATGACCGCCAGGCTTTATCGACGTTTTCAGGCCACCTTGAGGGGCTGCGCCAGGCGCTAATCGGCGCCAAAGGTAGTGGGCATCTCGTGCTCATCGATGAGATCGCCAGTGGCACCGAGCCGATCGCCGGCGGGGCTATCGCCTGCGGGTTTTTGGAGACCTTTGCGAAAGGCTCGGCCTTCGTTATCGCCACTACCCATTACGACCCGGTAAAACATCTCGCTTTAGAACACGCCAAGATACGCGCAGCGGCCGTACGCGACCGGCGCGACCTAGAGGTGGCTTTTCGCCTATTCCGAGACGAGGTTGGCGGCTCGCACCCCATAAAGCTCGCCATCGATCTCGGACTTCCCGAGGAGGTGATCGCTTCGGCTCGGCACCACCTCGACCCCGACCGTCGCCAACGCTTGGATGCCCTCAAACGACAACAAGGCGAGGCTGAAACCCTGGAAAAACTTAGGGTAAATTTTAAGCAGCAACGCCAGGCGCTTCACGACGAACGACAAGAGTTCGAAAAGCTCAAGGCTAAACAGGATAAGGCCGAACTCAAACGGCGCTCTAGAGCAGAAAAGGATGCCTTTGAAATCGATGAGTTGAGGCGTCATAAACTCATTGAAATTGAAGCGCTTAGGGACGAACTCAGCGCATCGGTCAAAGCCTTGCGCAGCGACAGTTCGAGCCGCGCCGCCGACGGGGACCGCCTCTTCGCTAGCCTCCAAGACCTGCGCGAAAAAACCAACGATCTCAGCGTCAAAACTGAAGTAATTGAGAGCCATAAAGAGATAGGAATTGGCGATTCGGTTCGGCTTTTCTCAGGCGGCTCGGTGGGCGTCGTCGAGGAGTTCAGAGGCCAAAACGCCGTGGTGCTGATCGACGGAAAACTGTTTCATATGCGAATCCAAGGGCTGCAACGAGTGGCAGCCAAACCAGCGCTTCAAAAACCCCCGAACAAAGCATCGAAGAGGGCAGCGACAGCCATGCTTCCGATCAACGCTAGCGACAGCGTTGAACTCGATCTGCGAGGGCTACGCCCCTTCGAAGCCGAAGGGCGCATCGACCGCTTCTTGCAACAGCTTTGCGATGATGATGTGCCGGGCCGTATCATCCATGGCATCGGCACTGCTGTTTTGCGCCAGTCGACTCGCGATTATCTGCGCAGCGGGCCATGGAAGGTTGCCTTTCGCAGCGGAATGGGTTCGGAGGGCGGCGAGGGCGTCACCGTCGTTGTCATGGAGAACTGATGAAGACCATCGAAGCCGGATTTGAGCTCTATAATTGGCAATGCGAGCGCATTGAAGAACGCAATGCGGTTCGCTCGGTCTTTAACGGGCGATCGACGAGCTATCAGGTTTTCGTGATGCGCATGCTCGGCGAAGGGTTGTACCGCTTTGTCATCCTCTCGCCGCTGCAGGTCGAGCCGGCTCAGATGGCCGCCATGAGCGAGTTTCTTCATCGCCTAAACGGCAACCTACCTCTAGGCGCTTTTGAATTGGATTTTAACAACCGCGGGCTGCGCTGGACAAGCAGTGTTGAGACCAACGGCGATACGATGCCTCCGCATTGGATCGGCAACT
>JAPKCE010000125.1 GCA_028823075.1 Myxococcota bacterium | reverse complement strand
CTCTGCTGCACCAACACAGCGTCGCTTCGCTTGAGCACGCGGCTCTCTCCGCTTAAGGTCTGCACAACGATCAAGGCGCCTTTGGCTCCAACGCTAAAGCGAAAAACTTCGGGTATATCCAGCAGACGACGAAGGGTTGAACCGTCAAATGTCCAGACCCCTGTCGCCGTAGCCATCCATAAGTCCCCTTCGAAAGAGGCCAGGGCACGAACTGCACCCGGCTCCAAAGAACCGCTGATCGGCGAGGCGCGCAGACGGCCATCATAGACGTGCAACCCGGTTTCGGATGCCACCCATATCCATTCTTCAGTGACGTGCAGACCGTAGACCGCCCCCTCTTCAACCTCGGTGATCTGCTCGCCATCATGCACCGAGGTAAGCCCGGCGTCACCCAAGCGAAAGAGACCGGTAGGGCCACCGACGATCAAGCCGAGCTGGTCGTGTTCAGCGACATGTATATTTGCCGAACCTTGCCAGGACTCCGGTAAAGCGTAGGGCCGATGCGGGCGACTCACGCTATCCGCGGCCTGCGCTCGCAGCAGAACGTCGACCTCCGGCGATGGCTGGATTGGGGTCTCAGGGCAAGCGAGCAGCACACTAAGACAAAGAGCAAAGGATGTTCTCACTTGTTCGCGCCCCCCCATTGGCGCGTAGGTAGCACGCGCGCAAAGCTTGAACCAAGCGGCACCGTGCTAGAAGAAGGAGACAACGATGCGCTTCGCATCCTTATTCTTGTTGCTTTGCGCCTGTGCTGAGGACCCGGTCGAGTTAAACCCGATCGAGTTGAAGGTAACCGCGTATAACGTGCTCTGCTCGTTCTGCGGCAACGGCCACTTCGACGACGACCCCTACGACGATTGGGGCACCCGCCTACCCCACCTGCAGGCGCAATTGGCAGCCTTCGACGCCGACCTTATCGGTTTGCAGGAGCTGCTTTATACCTTTCCAAACGATGCGCGCGGCATTCGCGATGAAGTCGCCGACTTAGGAGGGCGCGGCGATGTGTACGCCAGCGTCTACTACGAACGCGACCCCAGCGACATCAACTCCTCCATGGATTACCCAGACGCGACCATCTTGTACCGCAAGGCGATGTTCGAAAAAACGCGCCACGGTCAAGTATGGCTCAGCCCGACTCCAGACACGGCCTTCAGCACCGGGTTTGATCCCGGGGGACAGCTGCCGCGTTTGGTGTTTTGGGCAGAGTTTAAAATAATTGATCGCGAGCAATCACTGATCTTTGCGACCACGCACGTCGATAACAACAGCCCGAGCCAAGAGCTCAGCTCGCCCCTAATCCGCAGCCGGTTAAAGAGCATCGCCGGCGATCTTCCGGTGATTTTGGTGGGCGATTTCAATTCCGACTTGACCCATCCCGCATACCTCGACTTGACGCAAAACGCCGACTGGCCGCTGAGCGACACCTGGAGCATGGCTCAGCAACCGCGCGCGACAGGCGATGCACAGCGCATCGAAGCCTACCCCTTTGAGCTGCGCATCGACCATATTTTTGTGCATCCTGAAAATCGTTTCGAGGTGCTCGATTGGAACATCGATTTGAGCAGCTATTCGGAGGGCAGCCGCATGCCTTCGGACCACCGCCCGATCAACGCCAAGCTGCGTCTTTTGACCGACTAAGCCGATTCGGGCCTTGACCCATTTATGATACTGAAATTACTGATTTTAAGCTAGTTTCACAGGGTTTATGAACGGCCTTTTGAAAACTACCTTACCGGGCCTCTTCCAGGCCTAAAAAACCCTAGAACCCGTCGTAGGTTTCACTGGGCTGCCCAAAAAATAGGCAGCTTTGTAAGGGGGCATTATTGCCCCTTTTTTCGATACGAATGAGGGTCGGTAATTGGGCCCAGAAAAGGCCGTAAGGGCCAGTACGAAACCCCGCTCAAGCCGTCTTGGCTTTTAGCCTCTATCCCCTTAGCGTGGCGCAACCCTTCTTGGAGGATTTATGAGCTCTTGGGCTTGGATAGGCATTGCTCTAATCTGCCTCTTTACCTTGGTGGTAATTCACGACGTTCTGCAGCGCAAACGTCCGATTCTCCACAATTTCCCCTTAGTTGGGCATCTGCGCTACCTGCTCATCGAGATCGGTCCGGAGCTGCGTCAGTACCTGGTGGCGCATAATCGAGAAGAGGCACCGTTTAATCGCTTGGAACGAGAATGGATCAACGCCTCGGCCGAGCGCGGTAACAACACCTTTGGTTTTGGTACCGACGATCAGATCTACAACATCGGCTATCCGGTGATCAAACATTCGGTGTTTCCAATCAAAGACCCCGAACATGACGACCCCGCTCATGCCATCGCCAGCCCTAAGATCATGGGTGTAAAAAATGCGCGCGCCATGCCCTATCATCCGCCCTCCATCATCAACATCTCGGCCATGAGTTTTGGCTCGCTGGGCAAAAACGCTATTAGCTCACTCAACATCGGCGCCAAGCAGGCCGGCTGTTACCATAACACTGGTGAAGGCGGCATCTCACCCTACCATCGCAAGGGTGCCGACATCTGCTACCAGCTCGGGACAGGCTATTTTGGAAGCCGTGACAAAAACGGTAATTTTAGCATGGAGCGGATGAAGGACTTAATCGCCGAAGTCCCCCAGGTCCGCATGATCGAGATCAAGCTCAGCCAAGGAGCGAAACCCGGCAAAGGCGGGATTCTTCCGGGCGCTAAAGTGACGAAAGAGATCGCAGCGATCCGCGGGATTCCCGTGGGTAAAGACTGTATGAGCCCCAATTTCCACAGCGCCTTTTCCGATGTCGATTCCCTCATCGATTTCGTTGAGAGCGTCGCCTCTGAGACCGGCCGCCCGGTGGGTATTAAATCGGCCATTGGGCAGATGGATTTTTGGCATCAATTGGTCGCTCGAATGGCGGCCCGCGGTTGCGGTCCCGACTTTATCGCTATCGACGGCGGCGAGGGCGGCACCGGCGCCGCACCACTGACCTTCGCCGACCATGTGGCGCTGCCTTACAAAGTCGGCTTTAGCCGCGTGTACCAAGCTTTTCTCGAACAGGGCATGGTCGAAGATCTAACCTTTATTGGCTCCGGAAAGCTTGGCTTTCCGGACCGTTGCATCGTCGCCTTTGCGATGGGCGCCGACCTGATTAATGTGGCGCGTGAAGCGATGCTCTCCATCGGCTGCATTCAGGCGCAAAAATGCCATACGGGGCATTGTCCAGCCGGTGTTGCCACGCAGAATATGTGGTTACAAAAGGGGCTCGACCCCAAAGTTGGAGCCGACCGCTTCCAAGGTTATATCGAAGCTTTTCGCAAAGAGGTCGATATGGTCACGAGGGCATGCGGACACCACCACCCCGCCCAATTTACGGGCAGCGATATTGAGCTGAGCACGGGCGTAAACAGCTTCAGCGAGCTGACCAAGGTGATGGGCTATTCCAAGCCTCCCTACAAAGCGATCGACACAATATGAAACGACGGGATTTTCTGGGCAGAGCCGGCCTCGGGGCTGCTGTCGGCGCCGCAGCGTGCAGTCCATCCCCTGTGCCTGGCGCTAGGGTGCCCTCGCGAGGTAAGAAAATCCGCTGGCGTTTGGCCTCAAGTTTCCCGCGCGCCCTCGATACCATCTTTGGTTGCGCCGAGGTCTTCGCCGAGCGCCTTAAAGCCATGACCGACGGACAGTTTGAGCTGCGCGTCCACCCGGCAGGCGAACTGGTCCCGGGCCTGCAGGTGATGGATGCGGTGCAACAGGGGACGGCGCAAGTTGGTCATACCTGTTCGTATTATTACACCGGCAAAAATCCAGCTCTGGCCTTTGACACCTGCGTGCCTTTTGGGCTCACCGCTCGCCAACAAACCGCATGGCTGATGGAAGCTGGCGGCTTGCAGCTCATCCACGGCCTGTTCGCCGATTTTGGTATCTTGACCTTTCCCGGTGGAAACACCGGCACGCAGATGGGTGGCTGGTTTAAAAACGACATCAATTCTGCTGCCGATCTGAAAGGTTTAAAAATGCGCATCCCAGGTATGGGCGGCAAGGTGATGAGCCGCCTGGGTGCAAGCGTACAGGTCATCGCAGGCGGCGAGATCTACCCTGCGCTGGAACGCGGCGCCATCGATGCCACCGAATGGGTAGGGCCTTACGACGATGAAAAGCTCGGCTTCTATAAAGTCGCTAAGAATTACTATTACCCCGGCTGGTGGGAGCCGGGTCCGTCCTTGAGTTTTTATGTCAACCGCAAGGCCTGGGACAGTTTACCCAAAAGTTACCAAGCCGCCTTTGAGCAGGCAGCTTTTGCCAGCGGGTTGACCATGCAAAACCGCTACGATGTGCTCAACCCGCCGGCTCTTAGAAGGCTGCTGTCGAAGGGCGTTGAGTTACGCCCGTTTCCGCAAGATCTAATGGACGCAGCCAAGCGAGAATCCCAAGCGATGCTCGAAGAGGAAGCGAGTAAAGACAAGGCTTACGCAAAGATTTACAATCATTGGAAAAGCTACCGAACCGAAGCTTTTGAGTGGTTTGGAAAAGCCGAACTGGCCTATGCCAAGGCAGCCTTTGGTGACTAGCGGGTCACTAAACTTGGAAACACGCAGATCAACGTCAGAGCGACCAATTGAATGGCAATAAAAGGCATCACGCCGCGGTAGATCTGGCGCGTCTCGAGTTCAGGTGGTGCAACGCCGCGCAGATAGAACAGACTGAAGCCAAAGGGCGGCGTTAAAAAGCTGGTCTGCAAGTTCATCGCGATCATCACGCCGAACCAAACCATGTCGATCTCCAGGACGCGAGCGGCCGGCACGATCAACGGTAGGATGATAAAAGCGATCTCGAAGAAATCAATGAAAAATCCGAGCACAAAGATCGTCAGATTGGCGACGATGAGCAGGCCGATAGTGCCGCCCGGAAGACCGGTGAGCAACGCTTCGATCCACAAGTCACCACCCAGGCCTCGAAACACCAAGGCAAAGGCCGTTGAGCCGATGAGAAGCAACATCACCATAGCCGTTAGGTGACTCGTTTCTTGGGTCGTCTCGCGTAGGGCTTGCAGGGTCAAACGGCGGTTCAAGGCGGCCAGGATCATGGCGCCGATAGCCCCGAGCGCGCCCGCCTCAGTAGGCGTCGCGATGCCGGCAAAGATGGAGCCAAGCACGATCAGAATGAGCGCCAGAGGCGGTATTAACACCCACAACACGCGGCCAAACATTTCGGGTGCCGAAGCCGGCAAAGCTTCTGGCGGCAAGGCGGGGGCTACTGCCGGGTAGCGCCAAGCGATAAACAAAACATAGGCGACGTACATCAACGCCAGCATCAAACCGGGGACCAGAGCCCCGATAAATAAGTCCCCAACGCCAATGCCGAGCTGGTCGGCGAGAACAACGAGCACGATGCTCGGCGGGATAATTTGACCCAAAGTTCCTGAGGCGGTGATCACCCCGGCGGCCAGTTCGTTGCTCATTTTATAGCGCATCATCACCGGCAGCGAGATCATGCCCATCGCGACGACCGAAGCGCCAACAACCCCCGTAGCGGCGGCGAGCAAAGCGCCGACGAGCACGACCGCAACCGCCAGGCCACCGCGTAGCCGACCAAAAAGCTGACCGATGGTGGTAAGCAGGTCTTCGGCCAGTTTGGAACGCTCGAGCAGAGTGCCCATGAAGATGAAAAAGGGCACGGCGAGAAGGACGTAGTTGCTCATGATACCAAAAATGCGCGCCGGTAAGGCGTTCATTAATGGCCAATCAAAAGCGCCGCTAGCAACGCCGATGGCGGCAAAGGCTAACGAGCTGCCTCCGAGAGCGAAGGCCACGGGAAACCCAGTAAAAATAAGGGCGAAAGCGGCGACGAACATCGCCGGTCCGAGCAACTCAAGGTTCACGCCTTTTGCTCCCAACCGAAAACGATAGCGGCGCGCTGTACGGCCATCGAGAGACCTTGCAACGACAGCAAGGCGAAAGCTGCCGGGATGGCGAGCTTAATCGGCCAGCGCGGCAAACCGCCAGGGTCTGGACTGAGTTCCCAAACGGCGAGCGAGTTTTGCGTAAACGGCAGACTCACAGCCAGCGCGAAGAGGCAAAACGGAAGCAGTAACAAACAACAACCGAGCAGGTCGACCAGGGCTTTTTGGCGCGCGGGCAGGCG
>JAPKCE010000124.1 GCA_028823075.1 Myxococcota bacterium | reverse complement strand
GGCCAAAGTTTGGCGGCATTATGAAAGACCAGAGGGACAATCGGCAACCCGGTGGCGATGGCGAGATGCACAAAACCTTTTTTAAAAGGCTGCAACGAACCCTCTCGACTGCGCGTGCCTTCGGGCATCACAAACACGCTCAAGCCTTCAGCCTTAAGCATCTCAGCACCCTTTCTCAAGCTCTCCTTGGCGCGACTTGGATTTTTCCGGTCAATGCGTAAACAGCCAGAAAGCCAGGCGATTTGACCAATAATTGGTACGAAGATCATCTCTTTCTTAATCAAAACCGAGCTACCAACCGGCGCCGAGATAGCGAACAAGAACACATCCATCGTCGAGCTGTGATTGGCCAAATAGATAGCCGGTGCCAGCGAGCTCGGTTGCGCGCCGACGAACAGCGGGCGAACGCCGATGCAGAACATCGAAGCGCGTGCCAGATAGCGCGACATCGCTAAGGTCAGACGGATACGCCGCGTGCGAAAAGGTAAAAACAGAGCCAACACAACAACGACCGGAATCGCCCCCAAACCGAGCACGAGGTAGCTGAGAAGAAAGCGAAAGTAAGGCAAAGCGCGTTGGTCTCCTTGCTCAGCATGCAGCATAAAGAGCACCCGGTTTGCAAGGGACAGTGGTAAAGGCGTGAACTTGACGCGCCGGTGAAGCATCCCCAATGTGCGCCCGAACCAGGCAAACAAGGAACTTGCACAATGACGACCCCAAGCGAAATTTTCGAAGGCCAAATCACCAAAACCGTCGCAGCTTTAGAAAACAACGAAGACGTTATCTATCAGTTCTGCATCGAAGGTGACGGTGGCTGTGACTACGTCGTCAACCGTAACGACAATTCGGTGACCGCCGGGAAAACGGATGCAGCGGGAGCGACCATCTCACTTGCCGCCAGCGACTTTACCGACATGGTGCAAGGCAAAGCTTCCGGAACAACCTTGTTCATGATGGGCAAGCTGCGCGTCGAAGGTGATATCGCCCTAGCCATGAAGCTCGGACAGATCTTCTAAGGGCCTTGGTCCATTGAACGAAAATCCGATGATGCGTGTGCGGGTATGCTCGAAAAACCATACCGCGCAGATCCAATTCAAGGCGCCCACAGCCTTCTCGTCTTTGGCGAGTAGCAAATCAGTTTGTGAAAGAACAACCGCTCGGGCAGGGTCATCGCAGAGCGCAGAGAAGCGAAGGAGTTGAGCATGGCGGCGCCAACGCTGGTCACTTTAGTGCATACCGATATTCAAGGCTCGACGCGCCTGTGGGAACGCGCCGAAGCCGCTATGCGCCTTGCCTTGCCCCAACACGATGCCATTCTTCGCGCACAACTCGCTACTTGTGATGGCTACGAAGTACGTACCGAAGGCGACGCTTTCTTGGTGGCATTCGAAAAGGCCGACCAAGCCTTGGAGTTTTGCCTTGGAGTTCAAGAGGCGCTCGCCGAGGCCGACTGGCCCGAAGCGCTGCTCGACCAAGAAAACGCCCAGATTGAAGTCGATGGCGAAGGTCGCCGGCTGTGGTGCGGATTGAGGGTTCGCATGGGCATTCATAGCGCATGGGCCGAAGCATCGGCTGACGCGACCACCGATCGACGCAGCTACAGTGGCCCTATCGTGCATCGCTGTCTGGCCATCGCATCAGCTGCTCACGGCGGCCAGATCGTTACGACTCAAGCTCTTTGGGATGGACTCGACAAACCACGAGGTGAGCATCGCGAGCTCGGCATTCACCGCCTCCCCGATCGCAGCGAGGCAATCGATCTGGTCCAGGTCTACAGCGCCAAACTACGAGCGCGGAGTTTCCCAGACCTACGCAGCCTGAGCCCCGAGCGAAGCAACCTCAACGAACCCAAGGACGCCACCGTCGGGCGTCGGCAAGACATTGAAAATGTTAAAGATGCGCTGATGGCAGGACAGCGTTGCTTGGCGGTGGTTGGCCCCGCGGGGGTGGGTAAAAGCCGCATCACCCTGGCCGCCGCCCTGGCGACAACCCACGCCTTTCGCAGCGGCGCCTGGCGTATCGATCTGGCCTCCTGCAAAGATGAGGACGGCTTTTTGCACGCTGTCGCTTCGACCTTAGCGATTCCGCTCAACCAGGCAGAAAACGAACAACAGATCGCAACCCTTGCACGCGCCATCGCCAACCGAGGGCGCATGCTGTTGTTGCTGGACAACTGCGATCGAGTCGATGCGCCAATCGCTGCGATCATCCCGGGATGGCTCGACGCTAGCCCGTCATTGTTTGTCGTTTTGACCTCACGCCGGATGCCAGCGTTGAAGGAGACAACTCTGCTACGTACCGAGCCGATGAGTGAAACTGAAGGCGTCGAACTGTTTCTCAAGCGCGCTGAGGAGCGCCGTGCAAAACTGCGCTTGGATGACAACGAGCGCGAGGCTTGCGCGACCATCGTGCGCGAGCTCGACGGACTGCCACTCGCCATCGAGCTTGCAGCGTCTCGAGTCGGTATCCTGACGCCGAGCCGCATCGCCGAGCGCTTGAATCAGCGCTTTCGTTTGCTGCAAAAAAGAAGCCGCGACGACGACAGGCAAGCCACCCTCAGCGCCGCCTTGGACTGGTCCTGGCAAACCCTCACGAGCGAGCAACAAAACTGCCTCGCCGGACTCTCAATTTTTCGTAACGGTTTTGATCTTCAGGCGGCTGCATCCGTCGGCGGCGAGCCCCTCGAAAGCATGCAAAAAAGCCTGACTGAACTGCTCGATCAAAGCATGGTCTGGGCGCCGCAATCCAACCGCGGGGAACGCTACCAACTCCTCGAAAGTATTCGCTTATTCGCCGCCGATCAGTTGGACAAGTCGGGTCGCACGCGCATCTTTGCGGCAGCTCATGCTCGCTACTTTGGCCACCTCGGGCAGCAACTCTATGCGCGAAGCCAAACGGCCGAGTTGCTCGACGCTCTAGAACGGATCCGCATCGATCGCGCCAACCTACTTGCTGCCTTCGAGCAGAGCGTTGGCGAGGTACCCGAGCATGCCGCCGGCGCCGCGCTGGGTTTGGTGCCGCTGCTTTTTACTCAAGGGCCCGTCGCTCTTGGGAACAGCCTATTTCTCAAATTAGCACCCGAGGCTGAGCGTATGGGCAGCGCCACGCGTGCGCTGTTTCTCACCCTTCTCGCGCGCATCCGCATCTCGCAGGGCGAACAAGAGTTAAGCCTGCGGGCGATAAGCGCGGCGCGGCACGCTGCCGACGAAGGTGACGACATGGGGGTCGTGGCTATGGTCATCGAAACCCATGTCCGGCTGCTCAGTCGAAGCGGCGACTTGAGAGCAGCTAAAGAGAAGGTTCGTGAAGGCTTGGCCTTTGTGCGGAAGCACCAGACCCCCATCCAAGAAGCCCGCCTCCACGCTGCTATCGGCAACCTTTATTACCGCATCGGTAAAGTTGATGTGGCGCTGCAGGCTTTTGAACATTCTGCCCGTGGCTTTGACGAGCTAGGAATGGATTACAACGAGGCTCAGTCGCTAGGTAATGCGGGTTTAATTCATCTCGCTAACCGCCGCTTTGATCGAGCCGAGGAATGCTTCTTGGTCTGCCTCCGACAGTACGAAGAGATGCGAAATTTAGGTGAGCAGGCTTTGGTGCACGGTTACTTAGGGCTCCTGGCGATGGACCGAGGCGACCTCGATCGCGCCGAGCGTCATTATCAAGAGTCGGTAACGACGGGACGCCGCATCGCCAAGGATGAGCCGGTCACTGTTGGGCTCGGCTACCTCGGCGTGATCGCTCAGTTTCGTGGGCAAACCGACCAGTCCCTCATTCGCTATGAAGAGGCGCTACGCTCGGTGGGGGCGGGCAGCAGCCAACGTATTGAAATCTACTTTCGTTGCTACCATGCTGGGCTGCTTAGTCGCCTCGGTCACGACGACGAGGCAAAGGTAACTTTCGCGCGCTGTCGACGGCTACTCGAACAAGTCCAGGACCCCTTCGCTGCTTCTTTTATCGAGTTAATGGAAGCTCAAGGCTGGTGTGCTTTTCCTAAAAACTCGGAACGCTTGCGCGCCTTGGTCGAATCGGTGACCAAAGCGGAGGACGGCAGCCAAAGTCCGCATGAATGCAACGAGGATATACGTTTCGCCTTGCGTTTGCTCGAAGCCAGATGATGAAAGCCCTTCGATATGATAAGGACTCACCATGATTCAACGCCTTTTGATGCTGAGCCTCCTGTTGCCAACGGTAACCGCCTGTAACGAAGCGGTCGTCGCCGGAGCCGACGCCACTGTCGCCGTGGACGCAGGCAGCCCGCAACCGGGCCCCGATGCCAGCTTTGTTTGCCCCGATCCCCTACCCACGGCAGTACCCGATGCCGGGCCGAGCGACGACGACGCTGGGCCTGCTCCGGGTGGCATGGGCCCGCCGGTCCAGCCCGAAACCTGCTGGGAGGCTACCAGCGACTGGCCTGCCGATTTCTCCTGTACCAGTCCGGACTGGACAGCACCCGAATGTGGCGACGGTCTGCGTATCAACCGTCCCGCGAACAACAGCAACCACATCTACCTTCCCGAACCCATCGACTACCAGATGCCTGCGCCAACAGGTGGAGCGCACCGCCCTTCATGGGCTCGCTGGGGCGAATACACCTACCTTCCGACCCAGCGTTACCTGCATAACCTCGAACACGGTGGTATCGCCTTTTTATACCACCCTTGCGCCAGCGACGAAACCTTGCAGGCGATTAGAGATTACGTACAAAGCCATGCGGGCGACGAAACCGGGCCCTTTCGCTACGTCATGACCCCCTACCCGGGTCTGCCCACTGCTATCGCCGTACTCGCTTGGGAAAACAAGCTCTCGGCCAACTGCTTTAATAGCACCGATGTCGATTGGTTCTTACGGTTAAATTACCGCAACGGCCCCGAAGATGTAGCCGTCGACGGGCGCTATGTTTACACCTGGCAACGACACTGATTCGACAGGCGCAGTATTCGCTGTTTGAAGGCGCTTGACCTTGATCAGGTCAGCGGCACGGTGGGGTGCTCTTCGCCGCTCGACTCACGAGGGGCTTGTTCAGTTGCCATGATGCGAATCGCCGGCTTGACCGCTTCGCCGTTTTCATCACCAGCATCCTGTTCAATCACTTCGCCAGCAGCCAAGCGTTTGGTCATGATCGGCATGCCCACCGAAAAGGCTAAGATGGTCACGACCACACAACTAAACACGACCACGGGGAGCTGGGTCATTCCCGGTATGCCTGCCTGAGCCGGTAGGATAGCGAGGACGCCCGCGGCCATACCTCGTGGCATGGAGACCACAACCAGGCTGCGCTCAGAGCGCGAAAAGCCTGCGCCCCTTAACGCCAATTGGGCAGCCGGCCAGCGCACGGCCAGCAACACCAGCCCGAGTACGGCGCCCACGGCGATCAGCGACCACGGCGGCTGCAACATGAGGCCGATAAAGCAGAAAAAGAAGCTCTTGATCATGAAGCTGACGACGCCGTGGAAGCGCTCGACACCCAGATCCAGACTCACGGCATCACGCATCTTGAGCATGCGCGTCACGGCGCCCGCGTTGCCGATAACCACAGCGGTCGAAAGAATGGCTAAGGCTGCGCTACCGCCAGCTCGGGCGGTGAGCACGTAAAGGATGAGTAACCCCGACAAGGTGATGGGATATTCATGTCGTGAACCGCCCCAAAGACGGTGCAGTAAAATCCACATCAGGCCGCCGAAGACGCCGTAAAATATTCCGATTCCAAAGCTCGAAGCCAGAGTCGAGAGCACCGCTCCCTTGTCGAAGGCTCCGCCGACGGCAAGCTCGATAAGGGTGACAGCGCCCACCACGCAGAGAACATCAGTAAGCGCCGATTCGAGCTTGAGCAGGTTGCTCAAACGATCGTCTAAACCCGCCAAATCCAAAGCTGGCATGATCACGACGCTGCTGGCGCCACCGACGATGGTGCCTAGGATCAGCCCATGCATCCAGGTCCAACTGTCCTTGGGCAACAGTCCCATTTTGGCGAACATCATGCTCACCACTGCCATCGAGCCCACGGCGCCGATGAACCCAAGAACGGCCAATAACAAACTGCGCGGCGCCGCCGAAACCAGTTCGCCCAGACGCAAGCTAACGCCGCCATCAAAAAGCACGATGACCAAAGTTAGAGCGCCGAAAAATGGAG
>JAPKCE010000123.1 GCA_028823075.1 Myxococcota bacterium | reverse complement strand
GACATGCTTACCAGCCTGAACGGGTTCGCTAGGCAGACGAATATCGGCCAAACAGACCATGCCGCCAAAACAAGCGACCGGTGATAAAGCAGCCGAAACCAGAGAGGCCGGAACCTCGCTAATTTTGACCGAAGCCGCATGCGACTCGATTAGGCGCTGCGGCGGGGCCGGGCTACAGGCGCCCGCTAGGGCTCCACACAGACCGAACGACCCAAGCCAATGCCGCGGCATTGCTGACCTTCGGGACAAGGACGGTCGTCTCCACATTGCTGCAAACATTGGCGCTCCACGCAAAGTTGACCGTCGGCACAGTCGGTATTGTTCGTGCAGGCGGCTTGGTTGTCTTCAATGCAATTACCGTCCTGACAAATCTGCCCATCGGCGCATTGATCGTTGTTGACGCAGCCTCCGCCTCCGTTTTCAGCGGTGCAACGGTTGTTGACGCAGGCGAACCCGTTGCCGCACTGATCGTTGTTACGACAGCGCTCACCGTCACCCCCGCCATCCTCGCATTGACCTCGACGACAAAGCTGGCCCTGATCGCAATCGCTGGCCTCCCGACAACGGTCGCCGCCAGGGGCATCGGCTGGGATACAGCGTCCATCACGACACGCTAGACCTTCACCGCAATCATTGTTGTCGTTGCAGGCTTCACCGATGCTCGGATCGAAACAGCGGTCACGACGGCAGACTTGGTCGCCAGGACAATCGGCATCATTGCCGCACCCACCAGGGCCAGGGCCCTCGGCCGGAAGACACCAAATTCCCTCCTCACAAACCATACCGTCGGGGCAAGTCTGGTCGCCCGCACAACTCTGCGGCATGCAAGCGCCAATTGCCTCATCACAAACCAACCAGTCTGGTTCGCAGGCGGGGAAACCGTCGCCACAAGGTTGTGCCTCTTCGGGCCGGCAGAGGTTACGAACGCAGGCAAAGCCGTCTTGGCACTCGTTGTTACTTTGACAGCCGTCGGCCGGGTTGTCGATGCAGCGCAGAAATTCCGGGTGGCAGATCATGCCGTTTTCACAATCTTCGTCACGGTTACATTCGGCTGGCTCGGGATCGGGGTCGCCGCTAACACACCAGTTTTCAATGCATTCTGCGTTGTCACCACAGTCGCGGTCGTTACGACAGCGGCCGTCAACTTCCTGGCACATGCCTTCGAGACAGCGTTCGCCGTCGCCGCAATCACGATCGCCGGCACAGTCTTCGGGTTGAGGAGTTCCGTCTTCTTCACATATGTTCGTCTCGAGATTGCATTGTTGACCTTCTGGGCAGGCACCGTTGAGCCCGCAAGTGACCCCTCCGCCTTCCATTGGCGCACAGATCTGCGTGTTGCGGTCAACCCGTTGACATTCGGTTCGTTCGGGGCAATCGCGATCCGTTTCACAGCTAATCACACACAGCCCGCCTTCGGGAGACTCGACGCAGGTCAGGCCATCGGGACAAACATCACCGCCATTGCCGCAGGTGCGCAAACAGACACCATCGAAACAGATGGCACCTTCGGAACAGTCTCGATCCGTTTGGCATCCCGTAAACGGCAGTTCACAGGCTCCACCGACGCAGGTCTGATCGTCGGGACAGTCGCTGTTTTGGGCGCAGGCTTGAGAACCTGAATCTTGAAGGGTGCCCGCATCACCAACAACACCCGCGTCGGCGCGAGGTAAGGAAGGAGCGGTCGGCTCGGGACATGCACTCAACACCATACAGGCGACGGTAAATACTAGGTAAAGTCGGCGGGTCATAACGAACTCCTTACGAGCTGAATCTTATAGATGGGAGGCTAGCCCGCTTAGTCACAACGCGCAAAGTACAAAGCGTTAGGTGAGCAGATACAGCAAAAGGTAAAACGCCAAGCTGAGCTTACCTAAAAATACCATGCGGCTAGAGGTCCACGTTGCCGCCATAATGCCACCCGGACCATGATGCTTTTGTACCCTGCCCAAGAAGTAACTTAGACGACCAAGGGCGATACCAAGCACCACAACACGCAAACTATTTATGGCGATCACGCCACGGCGCCAAAGCGCTGGAAAGGCGCGCCGGTAGAACCAATCTGTGTCCAGGTTCTCGGCTTCTTCTTCTTCTGGATAGCCCCAGTATTTCATAAGGATAACGAAGGCCAGCATGGCAAAGAGCAAGAGCTGGAACTGAGTCACCACATGGGCGCCGGTGTAGGGCTGGTAATCGACAGCGAAAGGCAGCAAGTCGTAGAGGTAGCCGGGGAAGCAGCCGATCGCCAAGCAGAGCGCCGCGGTGATAATCATGGCGACTTGCATATTGAGCGGTGCACGTTCGCAGCGGATACCCGAATCGTGACCGAAGAAGGCGAAGTAGGGTATCTTAATACCGCTATGCTCCATGACGCCCGCCGAGGCGACGAGCAGGCCCACCCAAACCCACGAATAACCGGCGTCGACAACCGCACTCAGGGTCAGAGCTTTGCTGATGAAACCGCTGGTCAGCGGGAAGGCCGAGATGGACGCCGCACCGATGATGCAACAAACAGCCGTAACCGGCATGGAACGGTACAGCCCGCCGAGCTGGCTGGCTTTCGTGGTACCGACGCGGTGAAGTACTGCGCCCATGCTCATGAACAATAAGCCCTTGTACAAAATATGAGCAAAGGCGTGGGCGCAGGCGCCGTTTAGAGCCAATTCACTGCCCACGCCGACGGCGACCACCATGAAGCCGAGCTGGTTGTTTAGGCTGTAGGCCAGCACCTTGCGAAGGTCGTTTTCGATCACCGCAAAGAAGAGCGGGAAGAGCGTCATAACCACGCCAACGTAGATCAGCGGCTCATACCCCGGAAAGCCTCGGATTAGCGTATACACTGCTAGTTTTGTGGTGAAGGCCGATAGGAATACGGCGCCGGTGGGCGTGGCTTTCGGGTAAGCATCTTGCAACCAATTGTGCAGGAAGGGGAAAGCGCATTTAATACCAAAGGCCAATAGAATAAGGCGCGTGCCCGGCGCATCGATCCATTCCATCATGCTCGTAAAAGCAAGCGTGCCGTTGGCTTGATAATGCATCACCGCACCAGCGAGCAGCAGCACGCCCGAGGCCACCTGAATCACTAAATAGCGAATCGCCACACGGTTCGCCGCTTCGTTTTTGGCGGCCCAGATGAGGAACACGGACGCGAAGGCGGTGACCTCCCAAAACACGAACAGGGTGATCAGATCACCGGCGAACACCGCCCCGACACCGGCACCCGCGTAAATCACCCCCGAAGCCATCTGTTTGGCATCGTCGATATGCAACGAGTAGATGACGCTGAGCAGCGCCGCTATGTGGAATATATAACCAAAAAGTAGGCTGAGTTTGTCGACTCGGCTCATGGTTAACGTGAGGCCCATGACCTCGATCTGATGGTAGGAACCGATATCCAGACCGCTAAAGCCGACACCGACAAGATTGCAAAAGCTGACGATGGGCAGCGCCAGCGCGTAGACGCGCTGAGCATTACCTTTGAGCAGCGGGATGAGCAGACCGCCGAGGCAGAGGATTAATCCGGCCGGGATGCTAATCATAATAGTTCTCGTCGCGCTTAACCAAAAGCCTCAACGCTTGACCTCCGCGCACGACGCAGAAGAAGGCAATAAAGCCGAATATACCGTAAAATCCGGGGATTTTCTCGGCGTCATAATGCGGGTGCATATGCACGAAGAACTCAGCGAGAATACTCAAGGCGCAGGCCGCGTACAGGCCTTTGATGAGCTTATCGATATTGCCCTTTTTCTGCAGCCAACCTTTGTCGTTGTCGTTCATTTTTTACCGCCCAACCATGGGCTCGAGCAGGCCGTAAAGCTCGTTCGAGAAGATGAAGAGAAGCACGCAACCGAGCGCTGTGAGCACCGGCGGAATAACGCAAAGGATATGCTCGCGCTCAACATTGCCCCCATGATCACCGCCATGATCATCGGGCGGCAGCGGCCTGAAGAAAGCAGTGGTCACCACCGGCATGAGGTAGCCGATGGAGAACAGCGAGGAGATGAGCAAAACGCCCATGAACCATGCGTTAGCGTCGTAGGCGCCCACAAGCAGGAACCATTTAGACCAGGACCCACCGGTGGGCGGGATGCCGATAATACACAGGCTGCCGACGAAAAATGCGCCCATGGTCCAGGGCATTTTTTTGCCGATGCCCGCCATGTCCGAGATCTCGGTTTTATGGACCAGGACAATGAGCGCGCCGGCGGCGAAAAAGAGGGTGATCTTGCCCATGGCATGCATGGCGATATGCATGCTGGCGCCGATGATCCCCGCTTCGTTAGCGAAGGCCGCGCCGAGCACGATGTAGCTGAGTTGCGAGATGGTCGAATAAGCGAGTCGCGCCTTGAGGTTGTCTTTACCCAGCGCCACAACCGAGGCGGCTAAGATGGTAAAGGCGGCCACATACATGAGCCAGACCGACGCGCCCGTTGTGCTGAGCAGCTCCAAGCCGAAGGTGTAGGTAACGACTTTAACCACGGTAAACACACCGACTTTAACCACAGCGACAGCGTGAAGAAGCGCTGAGACGGGCGTGGGTGCAACCATGGCTGCCGGCAACCAGCGATGAAGCGGCATAACCGCTGCTTTACCGGCGCCAAAGATGAACATTCCCAATAAAATCGGCACTGCGGGGCCGCTGATTTTGCCCAGCAAAATACCACCAGCAACGAAATCGGTGGTGCCGGTGAGGTGCCAAGTCCAGATCACCGCCGGCAGGAAGAAAGCGATGGAACTGGTGAGCAAAATACCCAGGTAGATGCGTCCGGCGCGCTTGGCTTCGGGGGTTTGGTGATGTGCGACCAGCGGGAAGGTCGAGATACTGAGCACTTCATAACAGGTGAACAAGGTCAGTAAATTAGCCGAGAATGCGGCACCAACCGCGGCACCAATCGCCACAGCAAAACAGGTGAAGAAGCGAGTCTGATTGCCTTCGTGATGGCCTCGCATATAACCGACTGCGTAGATGGTGGTGAGAATCCACAGCCCCGACGCGACCAGCGCGAAGAGCATGCCCAGCGGTTCAATGGTAAAGGCCAAACTCAAGCCCGGTACCATCTCGACCAGATGCACTCCCGGGCGCCCTCCAGCGATAACGCCAGGAACAAGGCTGCAGACGATGAGGAACGTGGCGATGGCGACGCCGAACGAAAGCCCATCTCGAAGGTTCGGCTTTTTATCGAAGAACTGCAGGGCTATGGCGCCGACAAAGGGCAAGAAGATAGCGGCTAGAATGGCAGTTTCGTTGGTCATGGCGTCCCCAACAACTGGCGCGCAGCCTCAAGCGCAACACCGACGGTGGTGTCGCTGTTGATGCCAAAGAAAACCGACGCACCGAGCATGATCCAAGTCGGGATGAGCATCGACATCGGGGCTTCTTGTATCGCGGGTGCCTCGGGGTCGGGCTCTTCAAAGAAACCGACCTCGACGACTCGCCAAACGTAGATCACCGCCAGCAACGAGCTGGCAAGAATCATGGCGACCACCAACCAAGCGCCGTTTTCGATGGCGCCGAGAACCAAATACCATTTGGAGACAAAGCCGGCAGTAAGCGGGACTCCGATGAGCCCGAGACCGCCGACGACAAAGCCGAGGTAGGTCAGTGGCATGCGCTTTGCCAAGCCGCGCATCGAGCTGATCTCAGCGCTTCCGGTGCGCAAAACAACGGCTGCCATGACCATGAACAACGCACCTTTAATGAGCGCATGATTGAACATATGCACGATGCCGCCGGCTAGGCCGCTCTCATTGACCAGGCTGATGCCGAGCACCATGTAGCCGACCTGTGCCAAGCTCGAATAGGCGAGCATGCGTTTGATATTGGTTTGGTAGATGGCGACCAACGAGCCAACGAACATACCGATGATCGCTAAGGGCATGAGGATGCGCTGAAGCTGGTAGACCTCGAACACCACCGCCGCGCCGAAGACGCTGAAGATAAAGCGCAAAAGCACATAAACCGAGACCTTGGTCGAGGTGGCTGCGATTAGAGCGGTCACCGCCGAGGGCGCGTAGGCGTAAGCGTTGGGCAACCAACCATGCAGCGGGAACAGAGCCAACTTGAGGCTCGTACCGACCGTGAGAAAGGCCAGCGCAACAAGCACGGTCTTGCTGGTCTCATGGGCTCCGCTCAGGCGCAG
>JAPKCE010000122.1 GCA_028823075.1 Myxococcota bacterium | reverse complement strand
CCTGACGCAGCAAACGATCGCCGTTAATATGACCATGCTCATCGTTGACCTTTTTAAAATGGTCCACGTCGACGATGAGCAAGGAAAGCGGTCGCTTGTGGCGTACAGCACGCTGATGTTCGCGCTCAATGAACTCCATAAAATAACGTTTATTATGGATGTTCGTCAGACCATCGAAGATGGCCATTCGGTAAATCTCTTCATGATAACGACGCTCGAGGTCAGCGCCTTGGAGAACCTTGAAGATCACCGAGCCCAACCGCAGCATTTGCCCCGGTAAAACAGGTGTCGGTGTCTGCACTTGGCGATCATCAAGATAGGTGCCGTTGAGCGACTTTAGATCTTTGACGGTGAGTGTGTCACCCAACCACAAGACTTGGGCATGGCGACGGCTGACAGTATCACTAGCGATCGAGATCTCAGCATTTTCACCGCGGCCCAGATCGGCGCCTCCCGGCCCGACATCATAAAGGCGACCCATTTCAGGACCGTGGATTTGCACCAAACAAACCTGTCCACCCTCGCTCAAGGCTGCGAGACCCGTGCTAGAACGCGAGATGCGCGTCTTTTCTCCCTCGTCGTCCAGCGACTCTACCCCTTTTGAATATCCAGAAGAATGTCGATGCCACCACCTTCGGTACGTTCGATCTGCACCATTGACTCGGTCAGAGTATCGGCCTCGACAACGATCATACCGTCTGGGTCTTCCAAAATCGGCAAGTCTTCGTCAGACTCTTCGAGGTTTAATTGACGACGGATATCTCGTAACTGGTCACCTCGTTGCTGCAAAGAGGCGTTGGTTTGCCGGAGTCGGTTGGACAGGACCCGCACCAGGTTCCACAGTAGCTTGACCGCGAGTTCCGGATGCTGGCGCACGATGCGAAAAATATCCTGGCGCGCTACCCGCAGCCAATGGCTTTCACCCATGGAGATCACCGACGCCGACCGCGGTTGCGCATCGACCATCGCCATCTCGCCAACATGAGCGCCAGATTGCAGTGTCGTCAGTACCTCTTCATGGGCCGTCACGACGGCTTTGCCGGTGATCAGAACGTAGAGGGCATCGCCCTTATCGCCGATTTTAGTGACATACTCACCATCGCCAAAGGCAATCGACGACGCTGCGCCGCGAATACGTACCAACTCGGCCAACTCAAACTGAGCGAACAACTGCAAGCGACCGAGCAGCGTAAGCTCCTGTTTCGGGTCGCGGGCATCCTGGGGGCCATCGTCGCTCGGGACCATGCGCAGGACCACAGCCGAGATGTTGTCATGGCCACCGCGAGAGCAGGCCAGCGACACCAAATCCCGAGGCAGTTGGTCGACTTCGCCGCGACCGACCGTTTCGACCAACTCGCTAGCAGTGGCAAAATAGCTATGCAGACCATCCGAGCAAACGAGCAGCGAATCACCGCCCACCAACTCGATAGGCAATCGATCAACTTTGACTACCGGCTGAGTACCGACTGAGCGCACCAGCAGATTTCGCTGGGGGCTGCGCAGAGCTTCGGCCTCGGTCATACGACCAAGGCGCACCATCTCGGCGACCCAACTGTGGTCATCGGAGAGTTGGTAAAGACGGTTATCGCGCACCAAATAACAACGCGAGTCGCCAACATGGCAAACCGTCGCAAAGCTATTATGAACCACCACAGCGGTGGCTGTCGTGCCCATGCCGCGCGCATGTCCTTGGTCCTGAGCAAAGTCATTCACCGCCTTGTTGGCATCTTGCATAGCCTGTTCGAGCACATCCCCTAAACGTTCGCTCTCCTTCTCAGGATCAGCGAGAACATTCTGGGACTTCGCGTCGCCGATAGCCTTAACCAAAGCATCGATAACCATCTCCGCGGCCACTTCACCGGCAGCGTGGCCACCCATGCCGTCACAAACCGCAAAAAGGCCAAGTTCGGTGTCACAAACAATGCGATCTTCGTTATGATCGCGCTTTCGTCCGACATCCGTTGCGCCATGAGCTAAGAGTTGAACCACAGGTCCTCCGGAGATTTTTTGCACAGTGCAGGCTCACGTTATAACCAAAGGGGCAACTTTAGAGGTCTGCTGTGCAACTGATAGCGGATTATTATGCCTTTGCCAGCCCCAGTGTCACAGGACAGTGGCGCGTGCAGGTTCAAGGCGATGCCTGGCAACTCGGCTTTCGTGGCGGAGAGCTTGTCTTTTTTGATACTCCCGTGGGCGACAGCGACCTGCTCGGGTTCTTGCTGGACATCGGCCGTATCTCGGAATCCAACCTACAGGTGTTACGCGGCTTTCCGCCTGACGGAGCGCGCGATGCGGTGATCTCCGACCTCGTAGGAGGATCCGAAAAGCTTTTGGATTTGCGCAGAAAGCACGCCCTGCATGCTATAGGGCACCTGCTCTGTCGTGATGTTGACCGCGCCGACTTTAGCGATCTGTCGCCACAGCAGACTCGCGGTCTCGGGCTCGAAGCTTTGGCGCTGCCCTACATCGCTTTGCGCTTGCAAGCGCCCGAGGTTCTTCAGGAGAAACTGGCTCAACATGTGCAGGCGCATTATCGCTTAAGTCGTAACACGCGCATTCCCGTAGCTGGTTTGCAACTCGACCGCGAAGCGCTGAATATTGCCAAACAGTTTACCAAGCCGAATTCCATGGCAGCGGTAATCAAGGCTAACTCTGCAGGTGCCGAGGCTTTGGTTACTTACGCCACGCTGCTCACGCTGCTCGGCTGCGATATGCTCTGTAAAACCGAAGCGACTCCACAAGAGTACGTCGAGAGCCCTAAAATTGCGCCACAGGAGCGTATTCGCCCGCCGAGTATGAAAATTCCCATCCGCAGAGACGCAGAAGGTTTTGAGCGGATGCCAACGGGCACAGCGCCGCCGATCGACAGCGTTCCGGTTCGAGACTCTGTTCCTGTCGCCGCTCCTGCTCCTCCTGCCGCTCCTCCTGCGCCGGCGCCTCGCCGGGCTAGCAAAGAGGTGTCGGTCGCAGCGCTTTTACGCTCCCTCGACAACAAGACGATGACCGACGCAGAGACTATGCTTGAGACGCTTGAAGAGTCTGAACAGCGTAAGGATATCCTGCGCGACTTTATCAACGCCAACGATCCCAACAGCACGGACCCAGGCGGTGCCATGATCGCAGCGCTCGGTGGGTTGCAGGCCTTTACCGAAGCCAAGCCTGAAGATCACCTTGGCCCTCTTTTGTTGTCGCGTATTTACGCTGGGGCTGATAACCCCGCCCTCGCCAAGATCTTTGCCGAGCAGGCGCAGAGACTTGGTGGTCACACGCAAGAAGTTGCCGATTGGAAAGTAAACGCATGAGCGAACTGAGTTCGAAACAACGCCGACAACTCAAAGCCTTAGCGCACGGTCTGTCGGTCAGCGTCCAGGTTGGTAACGCAGGGATCACCGAAGGGGTTATCGAATCCGTCGAATGTGCACTGGCTGCCCATGAATTGATCAAGGTTAAGGTCGGGCAAGGAAGTGAACTCGACCGTAAAGCAGGCGCTGCTGCGCTTGCTAAGGCGACGAACAGCCAAGTCGCCACGGTCATCGGCCGAGTCTGGGTTTTGTACCGTGCCGACTTAGAAGACCCGCAAATCTCGCTAGTCTAGTTCCGGTTCCTCATCTTTAGGCTGATACAAGGTCTGCATAATCTGCAAGCCTTCGTGCACCTGTCCATCTTCGACAAGGGCACGCGCCAGGTAATACACCAAGGCCGGTCGCTGCTCGCGATAGGCGGCGTCGCCAGCTGCTTGCTGCAACACCTGTACCGCTAAATTGGGCTCACCAGCATGCAACAGAACATAGCCCGCCAAAAAGGCATGAGCGCTGCTGCGCGCAACGAAGCCGTCAAAACTGAGCAGGGTGTTTTCGGCATGGCGAGCGCCTGTATCGATCATCACCTGGGCCACCTGGCGATAGTCGGCGTCTCGCTCAGCAACGTCGACCTCGAGCACCTTGCGCTGATCAAGCTCTTTGAAACGATCGAGAACAAAGGCTAGCTCGGGGTCGGGTTCCTTCATCGCTTTCATGGCTCGGCGAGCGTCCTCAAAGCGCCCCGCACGCGCCATGCCCCAAGCAACTGCCTTTGAAGTGCCGTCTCCCCAACCGGTGGTGTAGCGCGCTATGACCTCATGTCGCCGACCTTCTACGGCCTCAAAGAAGGGGAGATCGGCGCCGCGACTAGCAAAGCGCAGCAGGTCTAAGGGGCCTTCAAATTCCACCAAGGCGTTATCATCGGTATTAAGCGGGCCCTCGCCCACCCATGCTTTTAATTCCTTCATGCCAAACACCAGGCGCGGCAGCAGATCAACATCACTGAATACCCGCGCTTGGGCAAAGCGCTCTTTCGCCGGCGCATGTTTCATCAATTCGAGGAGGCGCGCCCGATCGAGCTTAATCGGTGTTTGCGAACCGATTAGAAAAACATCGTTGGAAGAAGGATGAGCCTGGACCACCAGAGCATATGGAAACACGGCCGCATAAGACCGCCAAAGCGCTTTGATCGAGCGCCCGGAAAGTTCGTAGAGTTGAATCCACTGCAAGCTCAAACCGCCAGGGCGTAAGCGGCTATTGAGAATCTCGAAAAACTCGCGCGTAAAGAGCGCCGAGGCGCCGGCTATCCACGGGTTGCTGGGTTCGGAGATGATGATGTCGTAACGCTTTTTCGTGGCCTTCATAAAATTGCGCCCATCGTCATAGATCACTCGGGTGCGAGGATCTTTTTCGGGCTCACCGTTGACATCGGAGAAAAATCGCCCGGCATAAACCACCTCTTTTTCAAGCTCGATCAGGTCCAAATGTTCGATGGGCGCAGCGAGCACGGCGCCCGGTGTAACACCGCTCCCCCAACCGATAACGGCGACATCTTTGGGATTCTTATGAAGCACGATCGGCAACAAGCCACTAAGCACTTGAGTCGGCATATCGCCGTGGCTCGAAGCGTCGACTTTGCCGTTGACTTTGAGCAGGGTCACACCCTCCGAGCGCTCGACCGTGACCGTCGTGGCGAGCCCATCAGCATGATAAATTAAACGTCCAAAAGCCTCGGCTGCGTCAGCGCCGTAAGCGCGAGCAACGCTCACCCGAAACATGCCCAGCGACCATTTTGAGATGTTCCAGCCCGGTAACACGCAGATGGTCGCGGCGACCATGATCAAGCCGATCACCCAGCGCATTCTCCGTTCGCGGTCCAGACCTTCGCTCCCGGCTAGAGCGATGAGGCCAGCACCGAGCAAAATCTGTGAGCAGTGGAGCGCCACTAGGCCGGTATAAACGGTGAGCATCGGGATGAGTATAAAGGCTCCCGCCAACGAGCCGACAATCGCGCCGATGGTGTTGGCGCCGTAAGCGCGCCCGACCAGGTCCCCTAGCCCGCCGCCCTGATTCAAACCGCGCACGACGTAAGGAAAGACAGCGCCGAGCAAAAGGCAGGCCGGGAACATCACCATACCGCAGAGCAGCAACTCGACACTGAGCAATTCAGTGATGGTAAGATCGGGATGCACGACAAAGCCTTGAAGGGTATGCGGTAATTCGTCGATAAAACTGCTGCCTGCGAAACCGAGCAGGCCGGCAAAAGCCAAGATCATACCCAGCCGAAAAAGCGGGCGTTTGTCGTCGTCGACAAAACGGCCTGCGATGGCAGCGCCCAGCGCCAAGCCGCCAAGGAAAACGACTAAGATGATGGTGAAAGCATAGGTCGACGAGCCGAGAACGACCGACAAGCCGCGGGTCCATAGCACCTGCATCGCCATCGACAATGCGCCGCTCAGCGCAACGACAACGAGTAAAACCTGGCTATGTCCCAAGCTCAATGTGGCTTGCTGAGGCTTGCTCTCAACACTGGGTTTTGTGGCCTCGGCTGGCAGCAAATAAAAGGCAGCCCAGGCTAGAACGACAGCGATGAGTAGATCGACGCCGACCGCGATGAGGTTGGCCTGGTGCACGCCGAGTTTTGGAATGAGAACAAAACCGACCAAGCCTGCGCCGAAGACCGCCCCGAGCGTGTTGGCCGAATACAACAAACCGACAGTGCGACCCGGTGCCCAACCCCCGCGAGCGATGGCTTCGCTTAGCAAGGGTAAGGTGGCGCCCATGAGCGCCGCGGGAGGCAATAAAATGACCATCGCCACCGCCAGGCGACTGGTCGAATAAAACAAGAACGAGCTGCCATCGCCGGGCCAGAAATTGGCCTGCA
>JAPKCE010000121.1 GCA_028823075.1 Myxococcota bacterium | reverse complement strand
TCACGGCTTTTGAGATCGCGAATCTGATTGCGCTGTGCCAGTTTATCCATGCGCGCCGCCAAGGTCACGATGACCACGATAAAGCAGATGGCGAGGAAGATCAGAAAGGTCGGACCAATGTCGCTTTGGGTGAAACTGTGAACCGAGTTGAAGACACCGGAACGGGTCATAAAGGTGCCCAGAATGGTGAGCAAGAAGGTGGCGAGAACAAGGGTGACGGTCCACACTTTGAGGGCGCCGCGACGCCCCACAACGACGACTGAGTGAAGCGCTGCGGTAGCCGTGAGCCAAGGGAAAAACGAGGCGTTTTCGACCGGGTCCCAATCCCAATAACCTCCCCAGCCAAGCACTTCGTAGGCCCACCAACCGCCGAGCACGACGCCCGCCGTGAGAAAGATCCACGGGATGAGTAGCCAGCGTCGTAACCGAGGCACAAAGTCAGCCCCTAAGTTACCTGCAAACAAAGCGCTCATCGCCAGTGAAAATGGCACCGTCATACCAACATAGCCGGCGTAAAGCATGGGCGGGTGGATGATCATGAGGATGTGGTTTTGCAGCAAGGGGTTGGGGCCCGGGCCCTCGCTCAGGGGGTTCGGTACCGCCAAAAACGGGTTGGCCGGTCCGGCGAGCAAAAAGCTAAAGAAAACACCGCAGGCCAGCAACACACCGAGAAAATAGGGGAGGTGTTCGGGATGCTCGTCGCCTAAATCATAAACGCTTCCGAGCACGTAAACACCGAGCATGGCGCCCCAAAATAGAATGGAGCCTTCGAGCGAGGACCAGAGGCTGACGATGGCAACCCAGGTCGGAACTTGGGTCGAGCCAACTTTAGCCACATAGCTCACCGAAAAATCAGGCACCAGCAGGGCGTAGACCATGAGCAGGTTGGCGCCGATCAGCAGCAAGGCGAAGGTGATGGCGGCGCGGCGCGCCAAACGAACGCCAGACGCAGAACGCCGCCGACCGGAAATGAAAGCCAGAATCGAACCGCTTAGGGCGCAAACGAGCGCCGCTAGAATCATGCCTTGGCCTAAAGTCGCGATCATGGAGCAGCCAATCCTTCGGTAGTTTTCATAAGGGCTTTGGTATCGACGTCCTCTTCACCCGGGGCGCGGTACTCGTTGTCGTGTTTGACCATTAGGCGGTTCGACGCAAAGCGGCCCGAACGCAGCAGCGTGCCTTCGATCACCACACCTATTTTTTCGCGAAACATCGCCGGGGGCATGCCTTGGGCGTCTACCGGAAATTGGGTCTCGCCGTCGCCCACTCGAAAGCTCAGTTTGGTGCTTTTTTCGTCGCGCTCGATGCTGCCTTCGACCACCTGGCCGCCGAGGCGAACCGTAGCGCCATAGGCCTTCTCGCCGGCCGCTTTCATCTCGGTTGGGGTCCAATAAAAGATGAGGTTCTCTCCCAGGCCGCCCATGCTCACTAAAGCCACGCCCACGCCGGCGATAAGAACCGCCGCGATGGCACGGATTTTGGCATTTTTGGCAGTGGCGCCAACTCGGCTTTGTCGTCGTTCATGGCTCGTTCTTATCGGCGCGTAGGCGCATCCAAAGGCTAAAGCAGTAAAGGCTCAAGGTCGTAAAGGTTATACCGTAAGCTGCCCAGACGAATTCCCAGCCACCTTGGATCATTCCGCTCATGAGCTCTCCTTTGCTAACGGAGGCGCCATCGCTTTACGGCGCCTGCTTTCGGCAATCCAACTGCGCGCCATAATCAAGGCGATGGTCAAGAACAGGAGACCAAAAGCGTTGATGCGCAAGGGCTCGACCATCGATGAATTGACGGTCTTAGGTGTGCTCTGAAGCTGGTGCAGTGAATTCCACCAACGCACAGAATAATACACCACCGGGACATTCGCCGAGGCCAAGATGGTGGTCGCCGCCGACCAGGAGGCGCGGCGCAGCGGATCGTCGAGAAAATGGCGTAAACTGAGAATGCCGGTGAAGCTGAGCAGCATCACCGCGACCGTGGTCAGGCGCGGGTCCCAGGCCCAATACACGCCCCAGGTCGGTTTGCCCCAAAGCGCACCTTGGATGCACAATAAGCCGGTAAAGAGAACGCCAATTTCTAAGCTCGCCTCATGCAGAGCGTCCCATCGCCAGCTCCGGTGAACGAGAAACAAGACGGCGTAGATGAAGGCCAAAGTGAAGACCACCAGTGCGAGCCAGGCGGTGGGAACGTGAACGTACATGATGCGTTGCACATCGCCCATATAGCGATCCGGAGGTGCCACGAAGAGGCCCAGATAGGAGCCCCAGCCAAGCAAGGCGATGCCGAGTAGGCCAAAGCCAAGGGCCAAGCGTTCACGACTCATCCGTCCTCCAAAATAGCGCTGCTGAGCGCACCGCATAGGGACCAGAAGATGAGACAGAAAGCGAGCAGAAGCTTTATCCAGCCAGACCATTGGTCCATAGGGTCGCCAAAGAACCCCAGTTCGCTCGCTTTAACTGCGGCGATGAGAGCCGGCACGACCAGCGGAAAATAAAGCAGTGGAAGCAGCAAGCCGGCGGCTCTTGAGCGCCCGGCGAGGGCTGCGTACAATGTACCCGGAGCCGCCAAGCCCGCGGTGCCCGCGATCAGCACCGCGAAGAGCCGGTCCAGCCGGCCGAGCGAAGCGTCGAACAAAGCGGCGATCAGCGGCAAGAGGACCAGGCCCAAAGCAGCCAGAAAAAGCCAGTTGGTGAGCGCTTTGGCGTAGAAAATAGCCGCTGGTGAACTGTGCAGGATGAGGCCGTCTAGCGCACCATCTTCAGTCTCTGCATCAAAACTCGCCTGCAAAGTCAGGGTGCTCGCGAGCAGGATAGCGAGCCATAAAAATCCGGGAGCCAGGCGTTGTAAAAGGCGCCCGTCCGCACCCGCCGAGAAGCTAAACATGAGTAAGGTAGCGGCGGCAAAAGTGAGCGCCCCAATGACGCGAGCTCGGCCGCGCCAGGTGAGCAGCATCTCTTTATGCAGCAGCGCCATCATGATGTGGCCCCGGCAGCCTGCGCTAAATCGAGTTCACTGGCCGGTCCCTGCCAAGCCAGGCTCCCATGTTGCAGCAACAAAGCTCGGTCGCAGAGGCTCTTGCCAAGATCTAGCAAATGCGTAGCTAAAACAACAGTCTTACCCGCTTCCTTCCAGTCCTTGATGGTTGTTTTCATGAGTTCGACACCGGCTGCGTCGAGTTGTCCAAAGGGTTCGTCAAGCAAGACGAGTTGCGGGTCGAGGAGCAGCAAGCGCGCCAGCGCCAAACGTTTGCGCATGCCGGCGCTAAAATTCTGCACGGCCTCCATCGAGCGGTTCTCAAGGCCAACTGTTTTGAGCAAGTCGGTTGGGATCGCTTTGTCGGCAAGCCTGGACCAAAGCCGCAGGTGGTCGTCAGGGGTGAGCTCTAAGTAGAGTTGGTTGTCATGCGCTAGAAAACCGATTTTGCAGCGTATCTCGCCGCGTCCTGCTGGTAGGCTTTGACCAAACAATTCCAGTTCGCCTTGGCTCGGGGGCAGCAAGGTGCTGAGCAAGCGTAACAAAGTGCTTTTACCCGCCCCGTTGCCGCCCGCTATGAGCAGCGAAGCACCGGATTCGAGTTCGAAGTTGATGTGCACCAACACCCAGCGCAAACCGCGCCGGCGACACAGGCTGTTTACTCGAATTGCAAGCGTGCTCGTCATGGTGGCCGCGCCCTAACAAATGACCGCACCCCCCACAAGCAGGACGAAGGATACACAAGCGCTCGGGGGGCAGCGGAATTAACGATGTTTGCGCTTGGCGTTATTCTCGATATTTTTGTTTAGCCTTGATGTGCGCGCCTTGCTCGTAGTGTGGCGTTTGTGAACGCTATGGCTGCGTCGAGCAGTTGGCGGGGCTCGGGCATTTGTACTTCGAGGGCAGCTAAAATGGCTTGGGAATCGGGGGCCACGTAACGATTCCTGTCGTTGAGGTAGGCAGCCTCGCGGGCAACTGTGGAGCGTTGTAAGAGACGATTTGCCAAGGAACCGGTGAATCCAAGGTGGATGGGCCAGCGGGCTAGCTTTCGGCCGGATTCGGCGGCGATCGCGGTCATAAACTCAACGGCTGAGATCGGTTCGGCATGGTCCAGCGCGATAATGCGTCCTAGCGCCGCTTCGGCGTGGCTTAGTTTTACTGTGGCGTCGGCCAGCGTGTCGGCGGCGGTGGCGTGGATCATCGCCTGGGCCGAGGGCCTGGGTAGGGGGAGACCGCGCGGCAACTGCGAGGCCATCACGCCGAGTTCGTAAAGGCCGCCTAGCTTGTCGATGGTGCCGGTTTGAGAATCACCGATGATCAAGCCCGGGCGCAGTACGGTGTAAGGGAGCCCTGATCGCAGCACCAACTCTTCGGATTGATGTACAGCGGCTTCCCACCAGTTACGGTGTTTTGGTTTTTCGGCTCGCGCTTCGGCGTTGACCCGGCCGTTGCCGCTGCCGAGCACGAACAGGCTGCTCAAATGCACTATGCGCGGTGCGACGCCGCCTTTATTTTTGGCGCAGTCGGCGGCGAAACGGAGTACGTTTTGGGTGCCGTGAACATTGACTTGAAAGCCGATTTTACGCCCGGCGCTAGGGTGGTGAATCTGCGCAAAATGCAAAATGCGGCGAACATTCGGTAGCAACTCGGCGAGGCTCTCGGCGGTCAGGCCTAAGTCCGTATTAGCGACATCGCCGCGGTGCAGGGTCATCGCTTTAGGACGGCCAAGACTTTTGCGCGCCGTCGCCATCTTTTCGGGCATCACGACGAGGTGCACCGGTTCCGCAAGGGGTTGCTGCCGCAGCCTCTCGACGAGGACGGTGGCGACGAATCGGGGGAAACCTGTGATCAAAGTAGCCATAGCGGCGAAATGCGCCGTCAAAGGGCTCTCGGTCAAGCCTTCTAGCAAGAGCGCCAATTGACGGCTTGCAGGCCTAGGGTATCGAGGGCTAGGTAGCGCCAACTGTCCAGGGGGCTTAGAGATGCATCGTTTTTCTGTTCTGTTTGTGATCTGTCTTGTCGCTGTTCCGGCCTTCGCCGATGGTGCCCACGCTGCTCATGTGGAGCTTGAAGCCAAAAAGGCAGAGGCCACCGAAGCTGTTGCCGAACCGGTGGAAGCTAGTGAGCCGTTGGTTGTAGAAGAGCCCGCCGCCGCTGCGGTAGCTGTCGTCGCGGTAGCCCCGCCCGCAGTGACCGAGAAAATCGCCAAGCTGAACACCGGTGGACAGATCGTCTTTGCCCTCGCCGCTGCTGCGGATTCCATCAAGGGCGCCGCTGAGGCGATGGACATCAAGGCGCAGGTGAGCAAGGCGAATCTAGCCGGCGCCTTTTCGATCGTTGGTGGTTCTTGGGTTGATGAGAATGCCGTGGCTGCTCAGTCTGACGCTATTAAAGCGACGATGAGCGACCTGGGCGCCAAGCTCGAGCCTCTTAAAGAAGTCGACCCTACCGATGCAGCGGCTGTCAGCGGCAAGAAAAAAGAACTCCTTGAGGCGCTGTCCTTGGTTGAGACTTTGGTGGCTGCGGCGGTTAAGCCCGAGCGCAAAAACGAGCTTCAAGATGGACTCGCTTTGTTCAAGCTCGCTTTGGATCCTCCTTACGCTTACGGCCACTCCAAGAGCAAAATCTGGGCCTGGAGTGCGGCCAGTGTCGGCGCCATGGTGACCATGGCCGGTGTGGCTTCGTTGACCAACCCGCTGGAGCGCGAACAGGGCAGCTTCGGCCTTGTAGCGACCGGCTTGGGACTGACCGCAGCAGGCATCGGCGCTACGCTGATCGTTCTGGATGATCGTTAGCCTTTTATTGCTCATGGGCAGCTCGACGAGCTGCCTCTCGGCGAACCCGCCCAAAGGCTGTCCCGAGGCCGACTGCAAGGTTGGGGATGAGCGCCCCAGTTGCAAACTCGACCAGGCTTTACAGCGCCAAATGGCCAAGGCCTGGCAGGCAGAAGTTGGCGTTAAGGGCCATGGGGCGATGGCTAAAACCGGTAGCGCCGAGCGTGGCGAAAAGCCGAAACAAGCGCTGCCAAAAGCTGCGCAAAACCCCCATTCTCGATGGGGCCGCTGCAGCTTGGGCGCGGCGATGTTCGGCGGTGGCATTTGGTTGGCGTTGGAGAAGAACTGGCTCCAACGCGGCGTTGGCGCTATATCGGCTCTTGCAGGCCTATGGGTCTGTGCGTCTGTGAGGTAGCTGTGCTTCGTTTTACCTGTTTGTTACTGTTCATCTC
>JAPKCE010000120.1 GCA_028823075.1 Myxococcota bacterium | reverse complement strand
GTTGCGACGACGGCAACGATGACCCAACCGATGAATGCAATGCATGCCAACCCGCAAGTTGCGGCGATGGCGTCGTTCAAGATGGCGAACGCTGCGACGATGGTAACGATCTAGACAGCGATGCCTGCTCGCAGATTTGTGCCCCTGCGGTCTGCGGTGACGGCCATCTTTTTGAGGGCTTTGAATTGTGCGATGACGGTAACCGAAGCGCCACGGACGCCTGCACCAACGCTTGTGAAGCTGCCCGTTGCGGCGATGGTATCGTGCGCCGAGATCTCGAGGCCGAGGCGCCAGGTTTTGAGGCTTGCGAAGACATCAACCTAGTCGATGAAGATGGCTGCACGAATGACTGCCAAGCAGCGGTTTGCGGTGACGGTGTTTTGCGTTCGGACCTAGGCGAAGGAGATCCCGGTTTCGAAGCCTGCGATGACGGCAACGATGCCAACGACGACGATTGTCTTGATAACTGTCAATTGCACGCTTGCGGCGATGGCATTTTAGGGCCGCGCGAAGGTTGCGACGACGGCAACGATGACCCGACCGATGCATGCATCGCATGCCAACCGGCAAGTTGCGGCGATGGCGTCGTTCAAGATGGCGAACGCTGCGACGATGGTAACAATCTCGACAGCGATTCTTGCACGCAGGTTTGTGCCCCTGCGGTCTGTGGTGACGGCCATCTTTTTGAGGGCTTTGAATCGTGCGATGACGGCAACCGAAGCGCCACGGATGCTTGCACCAACGCTTGTGAAGCTGCCCGATGCGGCGACGCTATTTTGTGGATTGGCGAGGAAGAATGTGATGACGGCAACGAACGTGATGATGACGGTTGCGAAGCCTGTTCGCTCATCGCCGTCGCTGTTTGCGGTGACGGCCAGTTAGAAGACGGTGAGGCCTGTGATGACGGCAACCGCAGCAACGTCGATGCTTGTACGAACGGCTGCGAATTGGCGCGCTGCGGCGACGGTATCGTACGCCGAGATATCGATGCCGGCGCAGCGGACTTTGAGGCTTGCGAAGACGCCAACCTCGTCGATGAAGATGGCTGCACCAATGCCTGCCAAGCAGCGGTCTGCGGCGACGGTGTTTTGCGTTTGGACCTAGCCGAAGGAGATGCCGGTTTCGAGGCTTGCGATGACGGGAATGGCGCCTCGGACGATGACTGCCTCCCGAGTTGTGTCCAGGCTCGCTGCGGCGACGCCGAGGTGCAGGCAGGCGTCGAAGCCTGCGACGACGGAAATTTAGATCCTCTCGACGCCTGCCTCAACGATTGCCTCGCAGCGTCTTGCGGTGATGGGCATGTCTGGGCCGGCCAAGAGGCCTGCGATGATGGCAATATTGTCGCCGGCGACGGCTGCTCCGAACTGTGCGAAAATGAAACGTCCAGCGATGAGACCCGCTGCGGCGTTAATCTGCATGTGGCTCCGCAGCAGGTGGTCCCGGGTTGGACCCTTTGTTATATCCGCGGCAGTGACCCGCAGCAGATCCGCGATGCCGAATGCCGCAATACTTTTGATTCAGGAGGTCAGGCCTTTGGTTGCTGGCATGGCAACAGCACCTTTCCGCATGAAAACGGCAACAACATGCTGACGTCGGCCTGCCGCGCCGGCACTCAGCCGACCACCCGCTACAGCTCCTGGGGAGGCACCGCACACATTCTCACCATCTGCATTCGCCATTAGTTCTGCCCTGCCCATGAAATTCCTAAGGTACGCGTTTACTCTGTTTATCGCTTTGACCTCCGCTTGCGGCGGGTCGCCGCCGCCAGGTGATGCGCCCCCAAGAGCAGTTTCTCCAGGTTGCGATAAGCCCGCGGCAGAGCTCACCGGCGGTGTTCAAGTCGTCTTGGATATGGGTGTCCAAGCGGGAGGCGAGCGCAGCTTCTTTTTAACGCTGCCCGAGGGCTATGACCCGCATGAGCCGCATAAATTGATCATCGCTTACCCTGGTACGAATTGGCTCGGCGAACAGGTGCGTGGCTATTTTGATTTTGAGCGCTTGGCGCAGGCCAACGAAATTTTCGTCTACCCGGACCCGCTTTGGCGCGACTTTGGTGCTTGGGGAGTTCTCGGTGGATGGCTTCTCGGCCCTCACGCGAGCAATGCGGCGGGTGATGAGGACCTAATTTTTGCCGAGGCACTCATCGATCGCTTAAGCGACGATTATTGCATCGATCCGCAACGAATCTTTGCGACCGGGCATAGTTGGGGAGGCGATATGGCTATGGTCGCTGCCTGTTTTATCGGTGATCGTTTGCGCGCCGCAGCGCCCGCAGCAGCCAACCGTCCGTATTGGTTTGAGACCAGTGATGGCGGCTGGATTGATTGCCGAGGCGAGACCGACATGTGGGTTTTCTTCGGTCGCGATGATCGTCACTTTAGCTGGCAAGCTTATCCCGGCGAGTTTGGCGACGAGGGAAAAGATTTTTGGCTACGCACGCGTTCTTGCGGTCCCCCCGGAACCCCCGTTGATCTGCCGATGTCCTTGCCGGCTGGCGAATGCGTCGAGTTTGAGAGTTGTAGCGCTGGTGTGCGCTATTGCTTGTACAGCGAAGAGATCGGTCATCAGATCCCCGAATATTTTAGCGCTGAAGTGTTGACCTACTTTCGCCAGTTCTAGTTAGCCTTAATCGTTCATACCGACCGATCTACTTTTCGCTGATCCGAGCTTTTGGGCTGGCATTTGCGGCGCTTTGTGGTTGTCCGGAATAGGACACGGGCCCTCCAATTATTGCTGAGCCGCAGGTGGACTCGAGTCTGGATTTTACTAATATTCTAGATCTCGAAGGCCTGCCCCGCCAAAGCGAAGATTGGTCCGTCTTTAGCATGTCGAATCTCGGCTCTTGGCAAACTTTTGGCTTGGGCGATGTCAGCCAACTTGGCGCCTTTAGCGGACCCTTTAATCTGTGTGATGGCCGCTGGCTCGACGCTCGACTTAGACTCCGCCACCGAGGTAGCCCTGACCTCGTACCCGGGTCGACTAGAGCAACGTTTTAGCGCCCCTGGGGCGGTTTGAAGAAGACACCGCCGATCCCTTTTACTTTCTGCATGTTCGAGCCTCCCGGATAGGTAGGGCTCGCGGCGCCCCAAAGTGCCCCCCGCGAGGGGTGTGATGATAGTCTATAAACTGCCGATTATTAAATAGCAGCTTCAAGCGACTCGTATTTTCTTCTGCAACCTCTCGAATTACCGGGTAAAATGGCGTTATGCTTGGAGCTGGAGAGCCCCCATGCCCAGTCTGATCGATCGTCTTCTCATCATCGTTAGCGCACTTATATTTTTGGGTTTCGGGGGCTGGATTTTCCTCATGCCCGAAGCGCTTGAGGGTATCGGGATTACCCTCGCTACGGCCGAGGCGCGCACCGATATCCGCGCCACATATGGTGGTGTTGAATTTGCGATCGCTGCATTTTTGCTCATCGCTCAGGGGCGCCTCGATTGGCATCGCGCCGGCCTTACGATGGCGCTATGTGGCGCAGCCGGGCTTTCTGGGGCGCGCCTAGCGGGCATGCTCATCGAGGGTACGGCGAGCCCTTTAATGCTTGTTTTCTTCGGCCTTGAAGCTTTCGGGGTGTTGGTCTTGGGTTGGGCTCTGCTGCGTCGCCGCAGCGAATCATGAATTAATCTGCTTGCTCCCTTTGAGTAATTGGTCCAACCAGTTGGTCGAACCAATAATGAAAAGCCTTTCATGTCTCGTACCCTAACCGAAAAGGTTGCTGACCGTCTTCGTCAGAACATCGCTGCAGGCCATTGGCAGCCTGGGGCGACCTTGCCCGCTGAGCGTCGTTTGGCTCTAGAACTCGGGGTTTCTCGCGGCTCGTTGCGCAGCGCTATCGCGCAGTTGCAAGCCGAGGGTTTACTCGAAGCGAGGCAGGGCTCGGGCACCAAGGTGCGTCAAGACTTGGCGCAAGCACCGATGGATTGGTTGAGTTGGATCCTTGGAAGTCAAGAGCTGGGCAGCGTCGAAACCTACGATTTCATTGCGCAGTTGGTCGGGCTGCGGCGTGTTGTCGCTGTACACCTTTTGCAGCAGGCCGTGGCGAGGATGCAGGCTGAAGATCTTCAGCACCTACAGAGTTTGGTCGCCGATCAAGCCTTGTTGCTCGATGATGCGCCGGCCTACCGCGAGGCAGATCTCGCCATCGAAGGGTTCTTTTTAGAACTCGCAGGCAACCGTGTGGTTCCGCCGCTGAACAGTTCTCTTCGGCGCTGTTTCGAGAGCCGCCCCGAGCTGGTCGCAGCATTTTTTGGTCCGCTAGAGTTGCATGCTGAGGGTAATCAGATGCTGTTGGCGCTGGTCGCCGAAAGCCTCGATCACCCCGAACACATCGAGCTTTTGATGCGCACTTTAAATGAAGGCCTTAGGAGTTTTGAAGAGCTGGGCCTAAAACGGGTCAAAGCCTGTCTGGAGAATTCATGAGTTGGTTGATTCTGCAAGCGCTCGACGCGGTGCTTCCCGGTCATAAAGACTGCCCCGGACTTGCCGCTTCAAAGAGCGCCCGGGAGGTTGTCGCTGAGTTGCGTCGAGAAGCCCCGATCGAGCTGCGTTTGGTACTTAATTTAGCGACGGTTATGTGGCTGCTAACACCGATTTTCACCGTCTATTTACCGCTTCCCGCTGTTCGGCTGCCGAGCCGCTTTAAGCATCGCCATACCGAGCGCATCACCACGACTTCAGTTTACCTAGTGCGCCAGATCGCTCTGGTCTTAAAGCAGGTCGCCGGCTTGGCTTGGGGGCAGGACCCCGAGGTACGAAAAGCCTGCGGTTTGGCGCCATACGCTGCTGATCCAGGCACTTGGAAGGGTATGTGATGCGCCACCAAGCTTACAGCGAAGAAACGATTAACTGGGAAGCCGATTACATTGTTATTGGCACCGGAGCCGGCGGCGCTGCTGCGGCGACTCAGTTAGCGCGAGGGGGTGCCGAGGTCGTTATGGTCGAGGCTGGTGCTTGGCGCGACCCGGCCGATTACCCGAGCAGTGTTTACGGGTCGTTCCGCGACCTTTTTGACCGTTGGGGCGCCACGGTGACGCGCGGACCGGCGCTTTGGCCGGTAATTCAAGGCTCTGCTGTGGGGGGCTCGACGGTGATTAACTCGGCCATCATCGTGCGGACTCCGGGTGATATTTTTGAAGAATGGCAGCGCGATTACGGGGTGGGCGGCGATGCTTTAGCGCAGCGAGTCTGGGCCCATCAGGACCGTCTCGACGAGGAACTGTTTGTTGAGCCCACTCGAGTCGATCGTCTCGGGCGCTCATCGCAACTCGCTTTGGACGCCGGAAAATCGATGGGTATCGACAGCCATATCATGCGCCGAGCGGTTAAAGACTGCCTGGGCAACTCAGCTTGTTTGCAAGGCTGCAAAGCCGAAAAAAAACAGAGCACGAACCTCCATATGATCCCTGAGGTGCTGAACGCCGGCGGCGGTCTTTTGAGTTGTGCGCCTGTGCAGAAAATTCTCATGGAAGGCCGCAAGGCTTGCGGCGTGACGGGCCGTTTTCGACACCCTAGAACACGCAAAAAAGGAGGGTGCTTTACGCTGCGCGCCCGGCGCGCCGTTGTGGTCGCGGCATCGAGCACCCATACCCCCTGTATTTTGCAGCGCAGCGGCATTAAGTCGCCGGCTTTGGGCGAGCATTTCCGATCCCATCCGGGCTGCGCTATTCCCGGCGTTTACGCCGATAAAGTCGGTATGGACTTTGGTGCCACCCAGGGCTGGGCAAGCAGTGAGTTTCGAAAAGACCCAGGTTATAAACTCGAAACCTTGAACCTGCCCTTAGAGCTTGCGGCCGTGCGTTTAAAGGGAGCCGGCACGGCGCTTATGGAGCGCATCGAAGAATTGCCTCGAATGGGCGTTTGGTTGGCAGCTTGTCGCGCCCAAAGCAGCGGTAAAGTGCGCAATTTATTTGGCAGGCCTAGCGTTCATTACGTCATGGATAAAGCTGATATGACGCGCCTGCGTTCGGGCCTAAAAAAGACCGCCGAGATGCATTTCACTATGGGTGCAACGCATATCATCCCGGGCATTCAAGGTATGCCTTACAAGCTGTTCGCCGATCAACTCGACCTGTTTGATTCGGCGAGCTTACATCCGCGGGCATACACCTGCATTTTATCGCATCTTTTCGGCGGCGCCGTGATGGGGGCGGACCCCAGGACCAGCTTTTGCGATGGCAGCGGCAAGGCCCACGGGTTCGAAG
>JAPKCE010000119.1 GCA_028823075.1 Myxococcota bacterium | reverse complement strand
ATTTAAGGGTCTGCCGCACCGAGCTCAGGCCCTTGGAGAGTTTCAAGGGTTGACCTTTGTCAACGACAGCAAAGCCACCAATGTCGCCGCGGCCATCGCCAGCGTTGAGCGCGTTCAGGGTGCTCTGGTTGTGTTGCTCGGTGGCTCGGGCAAGGGCGAAGATTATCACCAGCTTGCCGACTGTCTCCTTCGCCGCGGGGCCACTGCTCTCTGCTTTGGCGACGAAGGGGCAGCTCTCGCCGCAGCCACGGGTGCGGCGCAGGTTAGCGATTTGCCTCAAGCCGTCGCCAAGGCTCGGCGCTCCCTAGCCGCCGGCGGGACCGTGCTTCTCGCACCCGCTTGTGCGAGCTTCGACGCTTACAGCTCCTACGCGGCGCGCGGCGAGCATTTCGCGGTCCTTGCCCGTCAACCGGTCAGCGAATGAGCGGTACAACTTTGAGCGAAGAAGGGATTTGGGGCGACCGCTTCATCGTCATCGCTGCTTTGTTGTTGGCGGCTTTAGGTTTACTCAGTGTCTTTGCCAGCACAGGCATCCAATCCGGTATTGGCGGCCTGCGCGGTCAGGCTCAAGGTCTGGTACTGGCTGTGATATTTTGCCTCGCCTTGGCGCAGGTGCCCACACAACTGCTGCTGCGTTTCGCGGTTTTGCTCTCGGTCTGCGCCTTGGTGCTTTTCTGCCTCACCCTTTTCACCGACTTGGGCGTTATCAAGAATGGCGCCCGCCGCTCCATGCGTTTGGGCCCGACCTTTCTGATGCCCGCCGAGGTTGCCAAGCCCGCCTTGGTGCTGCTCGCCGCTAAAATATTCACAGAATGGGGCGCCTGGAATCGTTTTCAGCGATTTGCGCATGGCGGCTTGGTCGCTAGTGTTTTGCTGTTGATGCTCGTCACAAAGGACCTCGGAACGCCCTTGGTCATCGTCTTTACCCTCGGCGTGATGTGGTTCTTATCGGGCGCTAAATTACGCTCGATCTTTACTCTGCTTGGGCTTGGGTTTCTAGCGGTCGTGGCTCTAATTAAAGTCGCACCTCATCGCATGCGTTACGTCACTGCATGGCTCGACCCGTTCTGCGAAAGTGTCCCCTCCGAGGGGATGCGCGCCTGCCTCGACGCCAGCGCTGCCCTACGCGCTAGCTTCATGGCCATCGCCGATGGTGGCTTGAGCGGGCTACCTTTAGGCGCCGGGCAAGGTCCGATGCATCTGCTGGAAGGGCATAACGATTTCATCGGTGCAGTGGTCGCCGAACAGTTTGGATTGCTCGGTTTTGCCATGCTCGCCACGCTCTTCGTGGTCATTATTGGACGCTCGCTAAGGCTGGCTCATCTCGCGGCTGCACCGGACCTCGCCCTGGTGGCGGTGGGCTGCGGTGTCGTCATCGGTCTCCAAGGCTTGATCCATTTAGCTGTTGTTAGTGGCACCATTCCGCCGAAGGGGCTGACTTTGCCCTTGGTGAGCGTCGGCACTTCGAGTTTGGTGGCCACCGGGATTTTAGTGGGTATGTTGTTGAGCATCGGTCGCGAGCAGGCCAGGGCCCAGCGATGAGGCGCCTGTTGCTCGCTGGTGGAGGCACCGGAGGGCATCTGTTCCCGGCGATGGCTGTTGGTGAAGCTTGGCGCGAAGCTTTTGGCGCCGATGCTGATCTGCTTTTTGTCGGTACAGCAGGACGCATTGAGGCGCGAGCCGTCCCGGAGGCCGGCGAGCGCTTTGAAGCCATCGAGGTCAGCGGTATCGTTGGTTTGCGCGGTTGGCGTAAGCTGCTTGGCTTAATGCGTCTGCCTCTCGCCCTTTTTCAGGCCATCGGCATCGTGCGGCGCTTTCGCCCCGACTTGGTTCTCGGAGCAGGAGGGTTCGCTAGCGGCCCCACGGTCCTCGCTGCTTGGTTGCTCGGGGTGCCGACAGCTCTACTCGAGCAAAACGCCATGCCCGGCGTTACCAACCGAATCCTCGCCAAGTTTGTACGCCGAATCTTTACCCATTTTAGCCAATGCGAAGCTTGGTTTCCTGCCCATAAAATCCACCGTCTGGGTAATCCTGTGCGCGCCGCCCAGCTTAAAGCCCTGCAAGAAACACAGGCTAAAATCCCTGACTCTGCGGAGGTCAACTTACTGGTTATCGGCGGCTCGCAGGGCTCAAAAGCGCTCAACGATATCCTGCCGCTTGCGTTGGCGCCCTTGAGCCCAACGCTGCGCCAGCAATTGAACATTGTGCATCAATGTGGTCGCCAAGGTGAGCCAGCAGAAATTGAAAAAAACTACCTTGCTCAAGGCCTGCGCGCGCAGGTGCTTCCTTTCATGTCGGATATGGCCGCGCGATACGCCTGGGCTGACCTCTGTATTTGCCGCAGCGGAGCGATGACTGTGAGCGAGATGGCCATCGCCGGAAAGCCGGCAGTCTTCGTGCCTTTCCCGCAGGCGACTCATGATCACCAAACAGAGAATGCTCGTGAGTTGGTGGCCTGCGGCGCTGCTGTGTTGATGGCGCAAAAAGATCTCAAATCTAAGCTTGGCCTCACCCTGGCCCACCTGCTACACGATCGCGCCGTCTTGCTGCGCATGGGCGAGGCGGCGACTGCCGCAGCAAAACCGCAAGCGGCGCGCAACATTGTCGGCGAATTGGCCGACCTATTGGGTGTGGGGGATGAAGTCGCATGGGCCTGAAACGTAAAGTACGGCGCGTCCACTTTGTCGGTATCGGCGGCATTGGCCAAAGCGGCATCGCCGAGGTCCTTCACGCTCAGGGTTTTGAAGTCACCGGTTCGGATATGAAGGCTTCGGACAACGTCGCACGCTTGCGCGGTAAGGGCATCAGCGTGACTGTGCCGCATAGCGCCGAGGCAGTCGTCGGAGCCTGTGTCTGCGTTGTCAGCACAGCAATTCCGCAAAGTAACCCAGAGGTCGTCGAGGCTCGAAAATTGATCATTCCGGTGATTCGCCGAGCCGAGATGCTCGCCGAGTTACTGCGTTTGCAGCCCGGTATCTGTATCGCTGGTCAGCATGGTAAAACCACGACCACCTCGATGGTCGCGGACGTCCTGACGCACGGAGGCGCCGACCCGACCGTGATTAATGGCGGCGTGCTCGCTAGCCTGGGGAGCAACGCCCGGTTTGGTAAAGGCGGTTACTTGGTCTGTGAGGCCGACGAGAGCGACGGGTCTTTCCTCGCTTTGTCTCCGACCTACGCTGTGATCACCAACCTAGAAGGCGCCGACCACCTTGAAACATGGCCCGATGGCATGGACTCCATCAAAGATGCCTTCTTACGCTTTGCGAACTCGGTACCGTTTTACGGTTTGGTCATCCTCTGCCACGACGATGAGCATCTGCGCGAGCTATTGCCTCAACTGAAGCGTCGTTACGTAACCTATGGCGGGTCGGCGAGTGCCGATTACCGAGCCGAGCACCTGCGTCACGAAGACGGAAAAGCCTGTTTTACGCTTTTTGTCCGAGGCGAGCGCAAAGGTGAAATCCGCTTGCCGACGCCGGGACGCCATAACGTACTCAACTCCCTCGCTTCCATCGCTATCGCCGACGAGTTTGATCTCCCCTTTTTGAAGATCAAAGAGGCGCTCGAGTCATTTCGTGGCGTCGCGCGGCGCTTTGATGTCGCCGGAACTTTCGGTGGCGTTACCGTTGTCCATGATTACGGGCATCACCCGACCGAGATCAGTGCCGTGCTGTCGGCGGCGCGAGAGGCTTGGCCCGAGCGTTGCATTCGGGTGCTCTTCCAACCCCATCGCTGGTCGCGTCTGCGGGATCAGTGGCAAGCTTTTGGTGCCTGCTTTGATGTCGCCCACGACGTGGTGATGAGCGAGGTCTATGCGGCCGGTGAAACGCCGCCGCCTGGCTTCAGTGAAGAACGTTTCGCGGCCGAGGCTATTGCCCACGGCCACCGCAGCGTCAAAACCCTAGCGCAACATAATGTCACCCTCGTGCCCGCTTCGGACTGGGTAACATCCATGCAGCTAACCCTTGGGCGCCGCTGTCAGCGCGGCGTGCTAATGAGTCATTATACCTCCCTCGGTATCGGGGGCCCCGCATCGCTTTTGGGCCGTGCCGCGAATGAGCCCGAATTGGCGCAGATGATCACCATGGCACGACGTCATGACATCGAGTCCTTGATCATCGACGACGGCTTGCATCTGCTCATCGGCGATTGGGGCTTTGAGGGCTTCGCGCTACGCCTTGAGGGCGACTTCAACCGTCTTGTGCCGCAAGCTGGAGGCCTGAGCGCTGGCGGTGCCTGCTCGGTCGGACGGGTCTTGGAGGCCTGTTTGGCTGCTCGTTTCGACGCCGCCTGTCTGGCTCCGCTGCAAGGGCAAATCGGTGCCTCTTTAATGCGTCTTGATGGCGCCAAGCGCGACGCCTTGTCCAGCTTGGTCGAGCGTCTCGAATTCATTGACGAAAAAGCTCGCCTGGGGAGCGTTAGTCGACTTGATGAGCTGCCTAAAAATGTTCTAGCGATCACCCGCGTGCATCTGCGTTCGGCGCCTGTTCTCGATGATGCTTCCATTGGCGATCGCATCGAGGCGCGGCGTATGTTCATGCTCACCCGCCGTCCTGCACATGCGAACCCGGGCCCGATTTTTCGTCTCGAAGACGGTAGCTGTGCGGCGTCGGCCATTCGCAAAGTCGGTCTAGCCGGTTTGAGCATGGGGCAAGTCGCCATCCCAAACCAGCATGCCGATACCCTGATCAACCTGGGAGGCGCCACCGCCTGCGAAGTTCTCGACATGGTCGATTGCGTTGGCGCTCGTCTACGCGGGCGGCTCGGTTTGAACCTCGAACCTGCGCTTCGCATCGTCGGGAGTTTCTAAGTGAGTCGTCATCCCACCCTTTTAGCTCGCGCCGTTGAGGACCGCCGTTGGACAACGGTGTTTTTGGCGATGCTGTGCATAGGGTTGCTGGCTTGGACTTTTCGTGACGCCGTCGGCGGAGAACTCTTTCGTTTGCACGAGATCGAGGTCGTTGGTGTCTCCGATGACCTCGCCGATCTGGTGCGCACTTACGCGGCCGAACCCCGAGGGCGTTACCTTTGGGCCATCGACGAGCGCCGCGTGGCTCGCCGCGTGGCCTTGCTCCCTTGGGCTCGTGAACTGCGCGTCACCAAGCGATGGCCCGACTCCCTACGCATTAGTTTACGTAAGGATAAGAGCGCCGCTCAGGCCATTGTCGACGGACATCTCGTCGACATTTCGGCGCGGGGCAGGATGATTGCCACGCGCAGTAGCGCATCGGCCGAGCCTTTGGTGCAAGGTGCAAATAATCCCGCTGATCTGAAGATGGCGATGGCAGCACGCCGCAGTTTTAATCGCGTGCGCCCGGCAGATGAACTTTCGGAATTACGGGTCCATGCGCTGGGCGTCTCGATGTACGATCGCCAAGGCGTTGAGTATCGTATCGGCCGCGAGCGCTTCGAGGCGCGGCTGCGTAAAGCCGAGCGCGTTCGCAAGGACTTAAAGCGGCGTCGTATGCGCGTCAATCGAATGATCTTGGACGACGATATGCACCCGAATCGGGTGGTTGTTCGGCGTGCTTTATGAGTGGGGGAACCATGGTTTTTGATGACCTTTTTGTGAGCTTGGACGTTGGGTCGAGCAAGGTCTTAGTGACCGTCTGCGGTGAAGTCGCTGGCGACGACCGTTTGCATGTTCTTGCCAGCGCCAGTGTGCCTAGCGATGGTCTCCACCGCGGGGTGGTGATCGATTTAAAGCGCACCGCTACCTCGATTCGCCGAGCCGTTGAAGCGGCCGAGGCTCAGGCTGGAGTCGAGATCGATTCGGCCACGGTCGGGGTCGCTAACAGCAACATTCGCAGCATGAACTCGGAAGGCGTCGTCGCGGTTCGGGGCTCCGGTATCACGGCCGCCGATGTGCGCCGTTGCATCGAGGCTGCCAAGACCCAGGCCATCCCTGCGGATCGTCAAGTGATTCATTCCCTGCCTCAGAGTTATTCGGTCGATAGTCACGATGGTGTGCGCCAACCGATCGGTATGGCGGGTCGCCGTTTGGCCGCTCGGGTGCATGTGGTGACCGCTTCGGTGAACAATATTAAGAACACAGTTCAGAGCGTTAAAGCGGCTGGCTATGAAGTTGAAGACATCGTTCTGGAGCCTTTAGCTTCGGCCTTTAGCGTGTTGCATCCGGACGAAAAAGACCTCGGTGTTTGCGTTGTCGATCTGGGCTGCGGCACCACGGATTTAGCCATC
>JAPKCE010000118.1 GCA_028823075.1 Myxococcota bacterium | reverse complement strand
GCGCATGGTTATTACGGCCCCAACACCATACCGTTCCGTCGTTGCGCCGTGCGCAAATTCCATCCGCTCCCCCGTCGAGTTCGACGATGTCCGTCAGCGTTACCACCTGACCGGGTTGAAGGAAGCGGTCAACATTCGTGCCGTCACCCAGTTGACCCCAGTTGTTACGACCCCAACACCACACCGTCCCGTCCGACTTCAAAGCGCAATGAACGCGAGCAGTACCCGACAACTGCAACACGCCCGTCAGGTTCAGCATCTGGTTGGGTACTGAACGGCGCGCACCACCCATGCAATAAGGAATTCCGGCGCGAAGGATGCAGTTCGAGAATTGGCTTAACGACAAGGGCCTGGTGGTGTCTCGGCAGTTATTGTCGCAGCCATCGGCGTCGTTTTGGTTGCCGTCATCGCAGCCGTCAACACCCGCCTGAACGTGCCCATCGCCGCAAGCGGCGGGACGGCAGACGTTGGTGCAGGCGTCGGTGTTCAGGACGTTGTTATCGTCACAAGCTTCGTAACCGGGTTGGCCTTCTTCAATATCCGTTCGGGTGGCGCCATCACCGCAAGCGGCGGGACGGCAGACGTCGGTGCAGGCGTCCGTGTTGACGAGGTTTGCGTCGTCGCAGATCTCACCGTCTTCAAGAATACCGTTGCCGCATCCTGCATCCACGCAGACGCCCTCGTGGCAGAGACGGTTGTCTTCTGCGCAGTCTGTGGTCTCAGCGAAGGCCGAGCCAATACCGTTACAAAGGCGCGCTTCCGTACCATCGCAGATGCGCTGTTCGGGCTCGCAATTCCGCTGCAAGCATTCGCCCTCATCGCTGCAATATTGGTTATCATTACAGTCGGGTTCACAAGGCTCGCGAACACATTCGCCGCCACGACACCACATGCCCGCAGTCTCGCAATTGGTTCCACGGCCGACAACAAAGCCGCTGCCCAACTCGTTGCAGAGTAAGGTTGAGCGCCTTTGGCAGACCATCTCGTTAGGTGCGCAGATCTGCTCTTCACAGCGACCAGCACTGCAATACTCATCGTCATTACAGGGCACGAGGGCGAAGTTCTCGTTGTCGTCGGAGCAGATCTTCACAAAGAAGCCGCTCTCGTCACAACTTACTTCACCCGCGGGGCAGGCAGGCCCCGCATCGACGACTGGTGCTGTAACAACATACGGTCCATCAACAGCGTTATCGTTAAGACAAGCCACGACGCCGAGACTAAACATCAAGCCGATCGCTCGTTTCATGGTAAGTCCTCATGATGATGACCTCTTTACCATCGGCCCCAAATTGTACCAGCGTCAAGACTAACTGTGGTCGCTGGGGAGTTGGTTAATATCGGTCATCGCTACATCCCAGAAACGTAAAGGTCGTGCAGATTGAACCGGTCAATCCTCAAACTGCGGCGCATGCGGCGTGGTATCGCCGCACAGAGCAAACCGAGTCTTGCGAGATGATGCAGCCGACTGAAACTAAAAACTCGATAGCTTAGCCCTATATAGCGAAGTGCGACGCGAGCGTTGACCGCCGAGCATGGCGCTGTCCATAATCGCTAGGCATCGAGCCCAGCACGAAAGGTCATCATGCGACTTAGCACTATTCTGATCGTCTGCACCGCGGCCTGCGTGAGCGAGCTGCCGACGGAACTGACCGAACCCATAACTCCGTCTGACGCGGGCCAAGTCCAAACGCGGGACGCCCTTCAAGATGCTGCTCCACAAGCCGACGCGGGCGCAGCACAAGACGCTGGAGACGACGCCGGTTCGCTGCTGCGTCCAGATGTTATGCCGCTCATGGACGCCGCGCCGACGCCTGACGCCGCGCCGACGCCTGACGTCGGTCCGCCGCCGCCGCCCCCGGTTGGCAATTGCGACCAGCCAACACCTTGGAATCAAATTGCTGGCTCCCTGGCGGCAGTGCCGACCCTGCTCCCCGAGTTACCGGAGCGAGCGCTCGAACTCGCCTTTGCTGATCCGGTGCCTGAGTTGATGTTCCACGAACTGCGCGCCCAAGGCGGTGAGGCAATCGTGCCCGGCGCTGCTAATAGTTGCGAGTTATCCAGTGCCTGGGACGCCCAGCGCATCCAAGCTGGCGGTTTTGTGCCCGCCGATGGCGATCTGCGCGCCGCACATTGCCGAGTGCGCGAAAAGTCGGTCCAGAACGGTCAGCACGACCTGCTCTTTTACAACCGCTTTCCGGCCGGTAATATTCGCGTTCCTATCACTGGCGAACCCAACTGGGTGCGCATGCGCTTTCCGATTCCAAACGGGCACCACGCGGTAAAGTTCTCCTACAGCGTTAATTGGGCGCGCCTGTTCGGTAGTCATCCGCAACGCTGCGCCCCAGCGGATACTGACGACGACGGCAACTGCCTGCGCAACGCCTTGGCCGAAGGTGAAGACTGGAGCGAGCGCGTCGAGGCCGGTTTGTTTCTCCTATGGGGACGTGCAGGCGACTGTCAGGGCTGGTTGATCACCGGTCCGCATGAGCCGATCGCAAGTCCGAGTTGGTCAGCAGCGCAGAACTACAGCGTTGCTGTGCCCGACTCGCTCAAAAACGTCGGCGAGTTGGTGGTGAGTTTGCTCGCCTATCACCAATACCCCGGCGGCTGCAGCGACGCCTTTTGCGGTAACGCACCAGCGACCTACAGCCATCTTGGTTTTGTCTCCGCCAAGCTGCAAACTGAGTCTAATTTTAGCCCACCAAGAGAACCGCCCCAGAGCCATCCAAGACTGTTCGGTGACGACGCACAATGGATGGCTGAGCATGCCCTATTCGATGCCTTGCCCTGCCGCGCATCACCCAACTGGCCGAGCCATTCAGGCTGGGGCGAAATCCCTAACATTCGCAATCTCTGGGATAACTTTACCAAAGGCGGATCGCCGTGCCTGGAAACGATGCCCGAATCGATCACCGACATCGCTGACGCAGCCGCCTATCTCAATGGTGAGGCAGCACAGTCTTTCAATGTGACGCGCGCCGTAGGGCTCTTGCATATGATCCGCTTTGAACGAGCCTGTCGCCGCTTACAACGCGACGATTGCCAATTCAGTGAAGCTGAACTCAACCGATTAATCGCTGCTCTAATCGACATCGAAATGGCGCGTATTCGCAACGCTCCGTGGAACACCCACGGTTTTGATTTCGACCTGCGCACCCGCGAGCCGATGCGCGTCTACACGCTGCTCGCTGACGTTTTATGGGATCGCCTGTCAGCCGAGCAACACGCCGAGATCCTCAGCGTCACCGGCGAACAAATCGACGCCTTTCTCGTCCATTTTCATGTGCCCCACTGGGCGATTTATAACGGCAACAATTGGACACCCGTACTGGCCGAAGCAGCGATGTATTGGGCGATCACCTACTACCATGAGGATCAACGAGCGCCTGAAGTGGCGTGGCGCGCCCTGCAATCGCTCTGGTTACACCGCCACAGCTACTTATCCGACGGCGTCTACGAAGAGGGTCTGATGATGTACAGCCAGGTCTCTTTTGACCCGCTGATGATCGTTGACCGCCTGGCAAAAAGCGCCTTTGGAATCGAACTATCGAGCATCCCTTGGGAGCACTTTCCGAACTTCGCTGACTGGGCGATGGCTTTCATCGCGCCCGACGGTCAAACCATCGATTTTGCCGATGCGTGGCCCAAGCGAGGCTGGGGAACCTTTATGCCGCTGCTGGCGCATATGGCTTCGCCGAGACAACGCGGCTTGAACGCTGAACCCGACCCCTGTTTTGCACACCAATTCTTCAGCAATAAATACTACCACCATGGCATGGCGGACCCCTGGGGAGTTCATCCCGCGCTGGCGCGCGACTGGCATACTATAGCCAGTTCCTGCGCCGACGATCAGGGCATGATTCCAAACGGTGTTGAAATCCGCGCCTGGGAACAAGGCGGTTGGGGTGGCATTCGCATTGGTTTGCCGGGCTCGACCACCTTCACCGAAGGTCTCCAAGGCGTAGCGCCATCACGCTTTCGCCAAGCCGATCAAGTGATGCTCGCGGTCAGCGCTATTCCGAACAGCTCGCCGCATACCGAACTCGATTTCGGCACGCTAATTTGGACCGCTTTTGGTAACCGTCTAATTTGGGATTTTAGCTACGGAACGCTCGACAGACGGCGCTATTTGACCGAACCCGACCACCCGGTTGACCAAAACCCTACCGGACACAGCACCCTGGTGATTCCCGAAGCGCTGCACAACGGTAATGCATCGACCAACACCAGCCAGATTGACGGCGAAACCGGCACCATCACGACCGAACGGCTCGGCGATCATCAGTTCTTTGTCCTCGATGGCAGCAGCGTTTACGGTCGCGACGATCCAGCGCTCGGCTGGCTGCAGAGCTTTCACCGACGAATTCTCCCCCTAGCGTCAGGAACGATCATCGTCATCGATGACTTTGCCGTGCGCCAGGACCGCGGCAGCGCGGCGGTCGCTGAGTATTGGTACACGCAAAGCGAAGGTGAGGGTGAACCTCAGCCCAACTGCATTCGCCAAGACACTCGTCTAGCGCGAACCGTCACCCCGACCACCCTACGCCTGGTGCCGCGCTGTGCCGCTCTGGATAACCAGCCTGCTCAGAGCGCCGGTCTGATCGTCGGCACGGCGCGCAGCCCAGGTGGCTTTGTCGACGAAGGCGAGATCAGTCTGATCAACCGGCTTAATAACGCGACCGTTCGGGCGCGCATCGCCTGGCGCCCCGAAGCCCCCGTTACCGATGATCTCCGCGTTTTTGCGATGATCGCGGCGACGCATGCGGATAACCTGCCCCAAGCCAACTGGAATTGGGTCGCCTGCGCCGCGGCGCGTTGTGCGCGCCTCGACATCGACGGAACCCCCACCCTAACGCTTGGCTTCTCACCAGCAAACCAACTCGTTTCGGTGCTTGAACATTGACGGTGTGGCTGTATTGGCATCTACTAAAATGCTTCGTTGCAGCGAACAAAACGATGGTTAGCCCGAAGCGACATGCCCCTACCCGGCCAAATCCCTCACCCAGCCACTCGGGTGCTTGTCGATAGGTTCAAAGCGGCGACCTTTTGGCGGTGGTTGGCTGATTATTTGCTGGGCACGAGCGGAAACCGAGACCGCCGCAGCGGCCGACATCAACTCAAGGTAAGCCCACCACATACTGCTTTTCGGCGCCGGTGGTTCGAGGCATTATACCCCAGCATTGAATACGGCCGTCCGCGAGAAGTGCGCAGGATGTGTAATCGGCGCAGGTAAGGTCCGTAACACCCGCCAAATTAGCGATCGGATCACCGTCCGGCGTCACGGTGTCGCCCACCTCTACACCGCATTGCCCGTTCCGATTCGCGCCCCAGCATTGGACTCGGCCGTCGACCAGAAGCGCACAACTGTGCGTGTCGCCGGTGCAGACCTTCTGGGCAAGTGGGAGGTCAGCAATCGGTTCGAAATCATCAACCCCGGAGCCGCCGAGGCTAACCGTTTGGGACACCCCCCCCCAACAGGTTGTCCTGCCGTCGCGACGAACCGCACAGGAATGGGTTTCGCCCACGCTGAGATGTGCAATCCCCTCCAGGCCGTCCATGATGACCGGTGTCAAGCTGTGCGACATACCTCTCCCCAGGAACAGATTTGCTAGAGTATTAGCCCCCCAACAAGCCACCCGGCCGTCAGCCTTGAGCGCACAGGCCGTATCACCGGCTAGGCTAAGTTGCTCAACCCGGTCCAGTCCCTGGACCGCAACCGGGCGATTGCGTTTAATGGCAGTCCCATCACCGATCTGGCCTTGGTCATTGTTCCCCCAACAAGAGACCGTTCCAGTTGCCGAACGACCGCAACTAAAGGAAACAGCCACGACAACCTCGACGATATTGGTAAGACCAAGGACCTCGACAGGAGCCGAAGCGCTTTCCTCACCTCCGTCACCCAGTTGGCCGTCATAGTTGAGCCCCCAACAAAAGACCTGTCCGCTCGCTACTGCGGCGCAGGCGTGAAATCCACGCGAGCTCACATCGACGGCAGACTCAAGGCCAACAACATAGGTGGGGTCCATGACGCCATCGCTGTCCGGCCCATCACCGACCTGCCCGGAGTCATCCCTCCCCCAACAAACCACCCGACCGCCCTCGGCCAAGACGCATGAAGAAGCAACTCGACCTCCTTCGATCCAACCGAAATTTTGAGCCGCTGGAACCCCCACCAAAGAGGTGGGCGCAGCTTTCTCGATCGCTGTTTCGCCGATACCGAGCGCACCACCATTAC
>JAPKCE010000117.1 GCA_028823075.1 Myxococcota bacterium | reverse complement strand
GCCGAGGCCGATGCGGTTCGGCTTTGTCGTGATCAGCACCTTTGCGATCAATGGCAAAGCGCTGTCGTTGCAGGTGCCGATCCGGCCGCGGCAGCCAAGCTTTTGCTTAACGATCTGCGTGCCTTGCGTAAATCGGCGCAGGTATCCGCACCTTTAACGGGTTCGCAGATTGCTGAGTTACTCGGCCTATATGACGCCGGCCGCGTGGCTCGCTCCGATCGTCAAGCCTTGCTCGAAAAGTTATTGGACCAGGGTGGGGCGCCTGAAGCCGTGGCTGGCGAACTGGGTTTGCTGGATCGGAAAGCCGATTTTGATATCGAGGCGATGGTGGCCAAGGTGCTCGCTGAACACCCTCAAGAAAGCGAACGCTTTCGAGGCGGCGAGCAGCGCTTGATCGGTTTCTTTGTTGGCGCGTGCATGCGCGCTTCGCAAGGCCGAGCCGACGCTAAAAACGTCCAAGCGGCCCTGCGCAAGGCACTGACCTAGGCATTTGCCCCAGGCCTTTCAATCGCATACACCGCAGGCACAACGAATTCCTTTGTGGAGGTCCCCATGCGTTTGATTGCTCTAGTTTTCCTGTTTGCCACATCCGCCTGCGTGCAAGAGGTAGAGGTCTGTACGACCGATGACGCCGGGCCGAACCCGGTGGATCTTTGCGGCAATAACGTCATCGACCAGGGTGAGGAATGCGATGATGGTAACCCGCGCAACGGCGACGGCTGTACGAATCAATGCAAGGTCGAGCCACGCCCCGAATGCGGTAACGGCCTGATCGAAGGCAGCGAGAATTGCGACGACGGCAACAATGTCGATTTTGATGCCTGTGGCAACGACTGCCAATTCACAGCCGACAACAACGACAACTGGGAAGACGCCGAACAGACCGGCCTGGGCAACAATATTGCCGGCGCTATTTTTCCAGCCGGTGACAGCGATTTCTACCGTTTCGAAGGCGAAGCTGGACAATGGATCTTCTTCACCACCGAGGCCAACGAAGACGATGACGACGCGCTGATCGATACGGTCATTACCCTCTACGATTCAAACCGGACGCGGGTGGCACAAAACGATGATTACGATAGCGACAAAGCGGACTCTCGGCTGGTCATGCGCCTTCCCTCGACCGACACTTATTATTTAAAGGTGGAGGATGCGCAGAATATGAACGGTGGCTTGCAGCGCGGCGAGCGCAACTTCACTTACACCTTAAAACTCCAGATTATGAACCTGGACTCCGAGAGCGTAAACCTTGAGACTGAAAACGGTAATGATGCTGAAAATGCACAAGTCTTAACCTGGTCAGAGCGCTATCATTACAACTGGATCGTGGGCGATTTCGCTGACGAAAACGATGTCGATGTCTTCAGCTTTAACATTCCCACAAGCGAAGAAGCAGGTGATCGCACGCAATTTGATATGAACATTTTTAAGGCTAGCGCCTCGGGAAATGGCGCAACTCATAAGGTCGGGCGGGTTTGGGTTGCCGACAGCGATGGCGTGATCGTGGCGCGCAAAACGATGCCCAACGATTTCGAGACGTTCTCACCCAATCTGGCACCCGGTGATTACACCTTTTGGGTCGAGCACCCCGGCGATTCGGCCGGCAGCAACGATTTTTACACCTTGCTGGTTTACCGCCGCAGCGACAACGACCCTGAGACCGAAGAAGAAACTAATGGCAGCCTGGCCAGCGCCGAGAGTCTAAGCTTGTCGCCCAACGGCAGCCTGAAATCGGCTTTCTTCTTAGCGCAACTCCCCGAAGGCGATGTGGACTATTTTCGCGTGGATTTGGCAGCGAGTCAGCGCTTATCGGTGGTTTGTCGTTCGCGCACATCGGGCTCCGGAGTGATCGACTTGTCGGTGGCCGTTCACGACGCCGATGACAACGAACTGAGCAGCGATTCCGAAGGCAGTGATAAGGCTTATATCAGCGATGCAAACGCTGGGCTTAGCGAAGCCGGGCCCTTGTACATTCGCCTGAGCAAAATCGGCCAGGTCGAAGATGTCCGCGGACATTTCGTGCGTTGCGGGGTGCACAGCCGCAATCGTTAGGGCGCGGATACGCAAAACGTCCGATACAGCTTTACCTTGCCGCAGCCGCTGGAGGTGATATCCCCCAGCCCGCACCCGCTAACTTTTGGAGTGAACATGAAGCTTAATTGGATGATTCTTGCCCTCGCCGTCTCCGCCCTTGCCTGTGCTGAGGCCGAGCCCGGCCCGGGCCCCGCATCTGACGCTGGTCCCACTGGCACCTGCGGCAACGGCATCGTCGAAGACGGTGAGCAATGCGACGATAACAACACCCGCAACCGCGACGGTTGCGATCGTCTATGCCAAGACGAAGATGACGCACGCTGCGGCGATGGCGTGGTGAGTGGCGATGAAGAATGCGACGATGGCAACACCATCCCGGGCGACGGTTGCGACAACCGCTGCGACAGCGAAGATGTAGCCGACAACAACGACACCCGTGAGACCGCTCAAATCATTGAGGGCAATCAGGTCGAAGGCGTTATCGCTACACCTGGCGACGTCGACTGGTACCGCTTCGACGCTGAAGAGGGTGATTGGGTCGCCGCGGGGACCTCGGCCAACGCGGACGATGACTCGACTAAGATCGACACCGTTATTACCTTATACGATGCCGACGGTAACCAGATCGCCGAGAACGACGACGCCCACCCTCGTCGCAACACCGATTCGCAGCTTCTGACTCGCCTGCCCGGCGCTGGCACCTACTATATGCAGGTTCAAGAATGGAGTTCCTGGCAGAACGAAACGGCCGAAGGCCAGCGCGATTACACCTACACCTTGTTCATTAACGTGCTCTCCACCGAAGAAATCGGCGGCGGCGCTATCTACGCTGAAGAGGCCGGCAACGAAGCCGACTCTGCCGTCCCGTTAGAGGATGGAAAGTCCATGATTCTCGGTGGTTTCGATAATGAAACCGATGTTGATGTGTTCTCGTTCAGCGTCGCAGACGCCGAAAAGGTACATTTCAACGCCCAGATCATGCCCACAGGCACCGATGGTTACGGTTCGACCGCTACGGGCTCGCGCATGTGGGTGACCAACAGCGATGGCGACGTGGTGGCGCGCATCACTCACGCTGGCAAAACTGACGAAGTGGGCCCCGGTGGTTTAGCGATCGGTGATTACCTGCTGTGGATCGCTCGCGGCGATGGCGGTGCAGGAAGCAACGATTTCTACGCTTTGAAGTTCGGCCTCGTTGGCGATAATCCGCTTGAGATTTCGGAAGACAACGCCACTTTGGAAACCGCGCAACAACTTGCGCCCAACGTTCAGGCTGATTCCACCCGCTACTTCATCCTTGCAAATATGGGCGTTGATGACGTGGACTACTTCAGCTTCGAATTAGCCGACGGTCTGGCCGTCTCAGTCGCTTGCGGTTCGGCTTCCGGGGGTTCGGGCGTGCTCGGCCTGCGAGCAGAGTTACGCAACGCTAGCGACGAGGTTGTCGGCGGTCAGGACGAGGGCGATGAGGGGATCTTCATCGCTCAGATCGATGGCCAAACGGCGGGCACCTACTACCTTCGTCTCAGCTCCACGGGGCAATCCGAAGAGGTGACTGGTACCTGGGCACGCTGCGGTGTTCATACCGGACCCATGCGTCGCCGCTAAGCCTTATTAGCGATGATCGATTTGAAAGGCCCGCCTCGTGCGGGCCTTTCTTTTATCTAATTTCCAGGCTGGGACTCAGTTCCTCGTCGGGGTCAAAGACGAATTCAAGCTGCCCGAGCCGGCCATTCAAAACGATCATAGCCGAAGACTCCACCCAACCCACGCTGAGCTCAGAGAAACGCACTTTCCAGCCGCTTTCAGCATTAAAGCCCGGGTCGACATCAGCCGTGAGTGGCCCCCCCTCAAAGCGGAGCTCCAACCTTGTTTCTTGGCAGACGCCGTCGGGTGGGCTCGAACAAAGTATAAGGCGCGCCTCGCCGTTGCTGCTGCTCGGTAGGTTTCCGGTGTCCAAGTAGAGCAGGCCCGACGCGGTTTTAGCTTGGCAATTGTCGCTTTGGCCCGCGCAGTCGCTGTTGGCACTGGCGATTAGGTCGTTGCCGCAGCCGCTGCATAAAATGAGGAGAAAGAGTCGAAGCATACGTTCAGGATGGGGGAGGATGCCTAGGCTGGCAAGTGATCGAGGTTTTCCTTGTTGGATAGGGCACCCTATGCTGAGGGAGCGCCATGGAAAATCTCGACGAGTTACGTGAAGCCTTTGCGATGATGCCCGATTGGATGGATCGTTACGCCATCATTATCGATCTGGGTAAAGCCTTGCCGCCGGCGCCGGCTGGGTTGCGTGAAGATTTTTATAAAGTCACCGGCTGCATGAGTCAGGTCTGGGTTCGCTCGAGCAGGGTGAATGGTTTGATGGTCTACGAGGGCGACAGCGATGCAGCCATCGTGCGCGGTTTGATCGCCGTTCTTTTCCTGGCTCTGGTTGGGAAAACGCCCGCAGAAGTTGTTGATTACGACCTCGAAGCGGCCTTCGCTCAACTCGGCTTGGCCGCGAACTTATCGCCCAACCGGCGCAACGGTTTTTACTCGATGATCGGGGTAATGAAGCGGGCAGCCCTCGATTAAGGGTTTGGCCCTTCGATTTCAACCGTTGGTACTTCGCTGAAGTCGTAGCTTGGATCATCGGCCAGAGGAATGTCTTCTTCCTTTGGCGAAGCGGGCTGTATAAAGCCAAAAGCCTCGAGTTCCTCGTCGTTCAAGATGCGCTGTAGATGTTCGAACACCATCGATATCCCTTTTCACGGCCGACTGGCCTTGGGGGGATTTAACACAGGCAAGAGTTCGGGCCAAGGCCTCTCGCAGGGTAAAAAGACCCAAAAGTGAAATTATCGGGCATAGGCGCCGCATCGCCGTTTCAAGGATGCGAGCCCATGGCTGATTTGCGCGCCGAGATGCTGATAAATAGGGTGCGAAAAAACCGCCGCATGCTCAAACCGTGGCTACGCCGGGAATCGGTGTCTTGCTACCGTTTGTACGATCGCGACATCCCCGAACTGCCGATGGCCATTGATTGGTACGAGGGCGCGCTGCACGCCGCTGTCTTCCAGCGAAAACGCGAACTTGAGCCGGGGGAAGCCAAAAGTTTGCTGTTGGAACTCGGTGCGGCTTTAGGTGTGGCAGAGCAGGATTGCTTTTTGAAAAGCCGGGCACGCCAAAAGGGGGAGACCCAGTATCAGGCTCTGGATGCGGGCGGCGCTAAGCGCATCGTCAGCGAAGCGGGACTCAAATTCGAAGTTAACCTGAGCGACTATTTGGACACCGGTTTGTTCCTCGATAACCGGCCGGCTCGGCAATGGATCGGTGCCCAGGCAGAGGGTAAGAAGTTACTCAATTTATTCGCTTACACCGGTGCTTTTACCGTGCATGCCGCAGCCGGCGGAGCGGCAGAAACGATCAGTGTCGACCTGTCAACGACCTACCTCGATTGGGCTACGCGAAACCTTCAACTCAACGGGATGCGCGTCGGTTTACGCCACCAGATGCTAAAAACTGATGTGCTCGATTACCTTCCGCATGCGCCGGGTAATTATTTCGACCTGGTGGTGCTCGACCCCCCGACCTTTTCGAACAGCAAGTCGATGGAAGGCACCCTCGATGTGCAGCGCGATCATCGCCAGATGCTCAGCGGCGCCTGGCGCTGTTTAAAGCCGGGTGGCGCCGTCTATTTTTCGACCAACAACCGTCGCTTTAATTTGGCTGAAGGGCTGGAGTCGAGCTGGCGTATCGAGCCGATGTCAGAGGCATCCATTCCCGATGATTTCCGCGACCGCCGGGCTCACCAGCTCTGGCGTTTGGAGAAGCTATGAAAATCTTTGCCACCTGTGCCCCTGGGCTCGAGAGCCTACTCGCCGAAGAACTGAGGCGGCTCGGAGCCACCAAAGTGCATGCTGCCTCCCGCGGCGTCGAAGCTTTTGGCGGCGATATCTTACTGTGGCGCGCCAACATCGAGAGCCGCCTAGCGGAACGTATCTTGGTACCGCTCGGCGAGGGACCCGGCGGCGACGAGCGGCAAGTTAAACAAACGTCGATGGCCATTGACTGGAAGCGTCATATCCCCCGCGGATGCACCTTCGCTGTCGACGCCAGCGTAGCCGGTAGTAAGCTGAACCATCGCATTTTCGTGGGTCAACTCATCAAAGATGGTGTCTGCGATCGCTTGCGAAAAGACACCGGTACGCGGCCCGATGTGGACCCTAAACGGCCAGACGTTTGGGTGCGCGCTCGTCTTTATCGGGATCGATTAAAC
>JAPKCE010000116.1 GCA_028823075.1 Myxococcota bacterium | reverse complement strand
TCGCGATAACTGGAGTTGTCCGCAAGGTTTCCGCATGCCTAACCGCAACGAATGGAACCTAGTTGCCCCCTGCATCACAGCCGGCGACAATGGGATCTTTAGTTACTATCATGACGTCGGCATCAGCGTCGGCGGCTGCAACTGCAAGTGGAACGGCGGCTGGTGCGGTCAGCCTAGCATCGAGACCATCCGCGGCGGTCGCATGTGTGGCGATTACAATAGCCTGCATATCTGCGTTCGATGATCGCTAAACGCAGCCTCCGTTCTTGACACTTCGCCCCCCGTAGCCCAGAGAAATTTTATACTTAAACCCCTAGGAGGACCCAACTATGTCCACCATGATCACCGCTGATTGCATCAATTGTGGAGCCTGCGAGCCGGAATGTCCGAACTCGGCCATCCGCGAAGGCGACACCGCCTACGTCATCAACCCGGCGCTTTGCACCGAATGTGTTGGCTTTTATGGCGCTGAAATGTGCCAAGAAGTCTGCCCCGTGGCCTGCTGCTTACCCAACCAAACGCTGCGTGAAGACGAAGCCACCTTGTTTGAACGCGCTGTGAAAATGCACGGCGCCGCCGAACTCCCGGCAAAAGATGCCATGGACGGCGAAACCAGCCGTTTCCGCAACGATGACTGGGATAACGAAGTCGATGAGGACGCCGAACCGGCCGAAGACTTCTCCCCCTATTGGGAAGACTAAGCGAAAGGCGCGACACGTGAGCGCCAAAGCCCTCCATCTCGATATTAATGGCGACCGTCACCTCGTGGCCGCCCCAAGCAACGAAACACTGCTCGAGGTTTTACGCTATCGGCTTGCCTTTACCGGCACCAAGCAAGGTTGCGACAAAGGTGACTGTGGTGCCTGTACGGTGCTGATCGACGGGCAACCCGTGCTCAGTTGCTTGCTTCTCGCCGGTCGCTGCGAGGGCTTACAGATTACCACCATCGAAGGCCTCGCGAGCGCCGATGGCCTGGATCGAGTTCAAGATGCCTTTGACCAGACGACCGCTTTACAGTGTGGATTTTGTCAGCCCGGAATGATCCTAAGCGCCAAGGCGCTGCTGCAAAAAACGCCGAAGCCGACCGATTCCCAGATTCGTGCAGCCCTCGCCAACAACCTCTGCCGCTGCACCGGTTATACCAAAATATTCGAAGCTGTGCGGCTCGCCGCCGGGATCGATGCGCCCCGTACGGGCGTTGATCAACGCCCCGTCCCGGCGCCTCTTGTGGACCCAAAAGCCCCATGAGCGGACAGAAAAAAGGTGGTGCTGGCGTTGGCAAAGGCAGGCCGAGCGTTATTCATGGAGTCGAGCTTCCTGGCGGCGGCGTTATCGGCCGCCCTTTGCGCAAAGTCGACGCTCTAGCCAAGGCCACCGGCGATGCGCTGTATGCGGATGACTATCTGTTTCCGGGCATGCTACACTGTAAAATCCTGCGCTCTCCGCTGCCCCATGCGCGCATCCTATCCATCGACACGAGTAAGGCAGAAGCGCTCGATGGCGTCTTCGCGGCCCTGGTCGGCAGCGAACTGCCCATCCCCTATTGCGTCATCCCTTGGACCCGCGATGAGAACGTTCTTTGCATCGATAAAGTTCGCTATATTGGCGACGCGGTCGCGGCCATCGCAGCCGTTGATGAGGCCACCGCCAGCGCCGCTTGCCGGCTGATCGAAGTGGAGTACGAGCCGCTTGAGCCCGTGCTCAGCGTCGACAAGGCAAAACTCGAACCCAGCGATGAGCCAATTCATACCACGAACAAGCGCGGAAATCAGCATAAGTACGTCGATCTCCAGTTCGGCGACACCGAAGCAGCGCTCGCCGCCAGCGCCGTGGTCAGCGAAGGTGATTATTACTTTCAAGGAACAACGCACGCCGCCATCGAGCCGCATTGTGCCCTAGCCAAGGTAGAGGCCGACGGGCAATTGCTGGTGATCAGCGCCACCCAAGTACCGCATTATCTGCAACGAGACCTGGCGCGCGTACTCGGCGTAGCGCAGCAAAATATCCGCGTCATTCAGCCGGCCGTAGGCGGAGCTTTTGGCGGTAAATCCGAACCCTTTGATCTCGAGTTCTGTGTCGCTAAACTAGCGCAAAAAACAGGCCGTGCCGTAAAATGCCTGTACACTCGAGAAGAGGTTTTTTATTCGCATCGTGGGCGCCATCCCATGCATATGAATTTCCGCGTTGGGCTGGATAAAGCAGGCAAAATTAAGGCTGTGCGCTCACAGATCGATATCGACGGTGGCGCATACTCCTCTTTTGGCATGGTAACCGCTTATTATTCCGGGCAATTGCTTACCGGGCCTTACGACTTCGAGACTTACGGCTTCTCCTCCACGCGCTACTATACCAACAAACCCTGCTGCGGTCCCAAACGTGGGCATGGTTCGGTGCAGCCGCGCTTTGCTTTCGAATGTGCGCTCGACGAGGCTGCTGCCAAGCTCGGCCTTGATCCCATGGAGGTCCGCCGGCGAAACACCCTGCCGCGCGTCGCCGAAACGGTGAATGGAATGCGCATCCAGTCCAACGCTTTTGACCAATGCCTAGAGGCGGTGCGCAAGGCCAGCGACTGGGACAAGCGATGGGGGAAACTGCCTAAAGGCCGTGGCCTTGGTGTTGCCGGGTCCATGTATATTTCGGGCACTAACTACCCCGTCTATCCTAACGAGATGCCGCAGAGCGGCGTCACAATCCAACTCGATCGTTCCGGTCGGGCGCTGGTGCTCTGTGGCGCTTCGGATATCGGCCAAGGTTCCGACTCGATGCTCGCATATATCGTCGCCGAAGAGCTTGGAATCGAGCCAGGACATGTGCGCGTGGTGAGCTCGGATTCCGACCTTACGCCCGTCGATTTAGGGGCTTATTCCAGCCGCGTGACCTTTATGTGCGGCAACGCTTGTATCGACGCTGCGCGCAAGCTCTCCGGGAAACTCAAAGAGGCGGCGGCAGAACTGCTCGAGTTGGGTGAAAAGCAGGTCCGTTTGGCAGGCGGTTTAGCGGTCGACGCTGCCGACACCTCGGTTTCGGTAGCGATCGCCGATGTCTTTCGCCGCGCCGAGGCCAATCACGGTACGCTCAGCGCCTCGGGTTGGTACAACACGCCGCTGCTCGGTGGTGCCTACCGCGGCGGCACCATCGGCGCCTCGCCAGCTTATAGCTTTACAGCACATGTTGCCGAGGTTTCGGTGGATATGGAGACTGGCGAATACAAGGTAGAGAAAATATGGGTGGCGCATGATTGCGGACGCGCCCTCAACCCCTTGATCGTTGCCGGACAGATGGAAGGCAGCGCTTATATGGGAGCCGCCGAAGCTTACTTGGAAAACCACGACTTCTACCCCGCCGGGCATGCTGCACCGGGTCTTCATCTTGGGCCTTCGCTGCTCGACTACCCCATCCCCACCAGCGCCGAGGTCCCTGAATTTGAAAGCCTGATCATCGAATCGATGGACCCCGAGGGTCCTTACGGCGCTAAAGAGGCGGGCGAAGGTCCTCTGCACCCCGCAATTCCCGCCGTTGTGAACGCATTGCACGACGCCATCGGCCATCGCTTTCGCAACTTGCCCATCAGTGCCGCCTCGGTTTGGCGCGCCTTGCAACAAGGCGACTCCTGATGTTGCGCCTGCCGGAATTTGAATTGCTCAGCCCCAGCAGCGTTGACGATGCGCTAGCGCTACTTGCCGAACACGGCAGCGACGCCATGATCATCGCCGGTGGAACGGACCTGCTACCCAACCTCAAGCATCAGCTTTTTAGTCCCAAAGTGCTGGTCAGCCTGAGCGCCATCGATGAACTTAAAACCATGCGAAATGAAGGAGAGACCTGGTGGCTCGGCGCCGGTTGTAGCCTTCACGACCTGGCAGAAAACGCAGAGTTACAGATGGTGTTTCCGGCGCTAACTGAGGCGCTCGGCGCCATAGCCGGACCCCATCACCGAGTCATGGCGACACTGGGTGGGAACCTCTGCCTCGACACCCGCTGCGTGTATTATAACCAGACTCAATTTTGGCGCGAAGCTCTTGGGTTTTGCCTGAAAAAGGATGGTGACACCTGCCATGTGGCCGGAGGGCGAAAATGCGTCGCCGCGGCCTCAAATGACTCGGCGCCTCCACTGATCGTCTATGGCGCCAAGGTCGAAACTTTGGGCCCGAACGGTCGCCGAAGCCTTCCAATGGATCAATTTTATGTGCCAGACGGAATTAAAAACACCTGTCTCGAAGCGGGGGAGTTGGTTCTCGGGCTAAGGGTTCCCACACCCAATTCTTCTGTTCGCGCCGCCTTTCACAAGCTGCGCCGTCGCGATGCCATCGATTTTCCGTTACTCAACATGGCGGTTTTGCTCGAATGCGACGATAAGCGCGTGGTTCAGCGTTTGAGCATCGCTGTTTCGGCGCTCGCTGCGCGCCCGAACATCGTGCGCGGTCTCGATAAATTCTTGGGCGAAACGTGGGACGATGAACTCGAGGCTAAAGTGATCAAACGCGCTCAAAAGGGCTCCATTCCGCTGACTAATTTAGCCACCGACCCAGCCTGGCGCCGCGCCCTGGTCCCGGTTTTCGTCAAGCGCCTGCTGAACGCCTGTGCTCCGGATTAGGGCGCAGCGATGAGACGCATCACCGAGATCATCGATCGCATGGGTGTTGCGCACGACTCGAAAGCCGCTCGGCTGGTCACCGCCGCCTATATTTTTTCGGCAAAGTGCCATGCGGGACAATTGCGTAAATCGGGCGAGCCCTACTTAATGCACCCCCTTGAAGTGTCGTATATTCTCGCCGATTTGGGGATGGATGGAGCAACTGTCTGCACCGGCTTATTGCACGACACGGTCGAGGACACCTACGCCACTATCGAAGAGATTAACGATCAGTTTGGTGAGCGCGTCGCCATGATGGTCGACGGCGTGACCAAAATTTCGCAGATCGAATTTACGACGGCTGCCGAGAAAGCAGCGGACAACTTTCGCAAGATGGTCGTTGCCATGACCCGCGATCTGCGGGTGCTCATCGTCAAGCTCGCCGACCGTTTGCACAATATGCGCACCCTCGAGCATATGAAGCCGGAAAAGCAGCGGCGTATAGCTCGTGAAACCATGGATATTTACGCTCCTTTAGCCGACCGGCTTGGCATGAATGCGCTCAAAACCGAACTGCAAGACCTGAGTTTTCGTTACTTGCAGCCCAACAGTTATGAGCAAATGCGCAAGGATCTGGACGAGCACCTGCCCGCGCGCGACCGCTACGTGGCGGAGACGGTTGGCGAAATCAGCGCCGCCTTGGACGGCAACGAGGTTAAGATTGTTAAAATCTATGGGCGCGCCAAGCACCTATATTCGATCTTTATGAAATTAGAGAAAAAAGGGGTTTCTCTGGCGGAGATCTACGATGCTGTGGCCTTCCGCGTGATCGTCACCTCGTTGGCCGACTGTTACGCGGTTCTGGGTAATGTGCATGCCAAATGGCGACCGATCCCTGGGCGCTTTAAGGATTTCGTCGCGCTGCCTAAGCAGAACGGTTACAAGAGCCTCCATACGACGGTGGTTGGGCCCAATCGACAACTCATCGAAATTCAGATTCGCACCGAAGAGATGGACATCACTGCCGAGCGCGGCCTCGCGGCCCATTACAGCTATAAAGAAGGCGACTCGAACTCCCAGGGCGGCAAGGCAAAAGCACCGGTTTGGCTCGATCAATTGATGGAATGGCAGGATACGGTTCGCGACCCCAACGAGTTCATGGAGTCTGTGCGCCACGAGCTCTTTCACGAAGAGGTTTTTGTGTTCACGCCCAAAGGTGGCGTGGTGCAACTGCCGCGCGGAGCGACTTGCGTTGACTTTGCCTTTTCGGTGCATACCGAGGTGGGCCTGACGTGCTCGGGGGCCAAGGTGAACGGGCGCATGGTACCGCTGCGCAGTAAATTAAAAAGCGGTGATCGGGTGGAAGTGCTGACCGATAAGCGCCGCACGCCAAATCGTGAATGGCTGGATTTTGTCGTCACCTCGAGGGCGCGCACGCGCATTCGCACGGCGGTGCGTAAACGTGAGCAGGAACAGGCGCGTGAGGTGGGCGAAAACCTTCTCGACCGCGCCTTACGGGCAAACGGCAGCAGCATGACAAAGCTGCAGGCTAACGAAGACCTCCAAGATATAGCGAACCGCCTTAAACAGTTCTCCTTCGACGAGGTCTTAGCGCAGATCGGTCTCAACAAATTGGCGACTGACGCAGTTGTTCAGCTCATGTTTCCAGTGCAGGCGACCTTGCCCCCCGAGGCCGTGGGCGAACCGATGCCAAGCCTG
>JAPKCE010000115.1 GCA_028823075.1 Myxococcota bacterium | reverse complement strand
GGGGTCTGACAGGCTCGGCTGGTTCACTGCCTTGGCGCCCATAATGGAATCGGCCAAGGTATGCTTCGCCAGCAGGCGGGGTGTTTCGAGCGCCGGCTTTGCCGCTCTAATGCATACACCCCAAACAACCATCCACCCCGCGCACACTTTGATCCGTGTTCACCCCACCCGCGGTAAAGAAGTAACTCGGAGCCGGCACCTTTTTCGGGTGGATTTGCGCCATGGTACGCGCATCAAACAGCCGCCCATTAGCGATCACGTAACGGATCTTCTCGGATTGGCGGATGTCCGTAAGCGGGTTGCCTTCAATCATCACGATATCGGCGAGTTTGCCTTTTTCCAAAGTGCCCAAATCGCCGTCGAGCCCAAGGTACCAGGCACCATGAAGGGTGGCGCTGCGCAGCGCCTCATGCGGGGTAAAGCCGCCTTGCGCCAAAGCCCAGATCTCCCAATGCGAGCCCAAGCCCTCACGCTGTCCATGCCCGCCGATTTGCACTTTGCCGCCGGCATCGATCAAGCGCTTGGCAAAGCGTGCCACGTCGATGTGATTCCACTCGTGATGCGGCGCCTTTGCCGGGCGCCTCGCCCTGGCGTTGAGCACCCGATTAGGCACAAAGCGGCGCAAACGTTTGTGCTCGTAAACCTTGCTGTCTTGGTACCAATAATACTCGCCGCCCAAACCGCCGTAGGCGACGTTGAGCGTGGGCGTATAGCCTACACCGGACTTCGCCCAGAGCTGCAAGACATCATCATAGGCATTGGCGAGCGGAATGGCGTGCTCGATGCCGGTATGCCCATCGACGATCATCGACATATTATGCTGAAACAAGGCGCCGCCCTCGGGCACCACCATAACCCCTAAGTCCCTTGCGGCTTGCAGGACTTGCTGGCGCTGGTTGCGCCTGGGCTGATTGTAGCTTTTGACCGAAAACGCCCCCATCGCCTTCATGCGGCTTAGGTGGGCTTTGGCGTCGTCGAGGCTGTTTACCCTCGAGCGAAACGCCCCCTCGGCGCCGTACAAAATGGTGCCCGTCGAGAAGGTGCGCGGACCCACCATTTTGCCCGCTTGAATTAGCTCGCGCGCGGCAAAGATGCTCTGCGAATGATTGGATGGATCGTGCACCGTGGTGACACCAAAAGCGAGCATGGCGTCGTGCTTCCAGTTGCGTTGCGGCGTCATGCCCGCTGCCGATTGGGCGCCGTGGTCGTGCACGTCGATCAGCCCTGGAATCAGCGTCATGCCGCGCCCATCGATCACTTTGACGCCTTTGGGCACCTCGGTGGTGGTTTTGGGCCCGATGGCGACAATCCGGTTGCCCTTGGTAATCAGCGTGCCGTCTTCGATCACTTGATCACCGTTCATGGTGACCAGACGCGCACCAACAATCGCCACGCCGCCCTTGGGTTGGTCGTGTGCAAAGGTAAAGCCGAGCTTGGTTCCCTTGGCTTTGGGCTCAAACTTTTCACCCTCTTTGCGCTCGGCAAACATGGCGCTTAAGTCCTGGGTAAAGAGTTCGGCGCCTAAGTTCCAATGCAGGCGTTTGCTGTCTGCCGACCAGGCCATGTTGTAGCCCGAATTTTTCGACACCTTGAGGCGCGGCAGCCCTTCGGCTTTGGGCCCTAAGCGGTAGGTGCGCCCGGCGCGCACAAAGGGACTGACCCAGACATGATAGCCTTCTTGCCAGGCAATCCATTGTTCGTTGGGCGAGACGCGAAAGCTCGCCGCCTCGGCGCTGATCACATGTTCTCGATTTTTATGCCCGGTAAGCCGTGCGCTGCGCAAAACCCGCTCGTTTTTATCCTTTTTATCCAGGAAGTAGACCCGCGTGCTCGAGGCACCAAAATGCGGGTCCGTGCCGCTGTGGCTGATAAGAACCTCTTTGCCTTTGCGCACCACGGGCAGCGCATAAAGCCCCGGGTCTTTGCTCCAGCGCGGGCTGGTTATCCAGCCGCCGCCAACGCGGCGGTAGACCACATGTCGCCCATCAGGTGCCAGCGCCGGGGTGATGTAATGCCCCGGCTTTCGGCTGAGCATGTGCACCTTGCCGGTGTTGATCGACACCCGGCGCACGCTGCCGAGTTCTTTGTCGTGCCAGGTGGTGTAGACGACAAAGCGTCCATCGGCGGAAAAAGACGGGTAAAACTCAAAATGTTTGGTTTGACGGGTCAGACGCCGAGCTTTGCCTTTGGGCAGCGGCTGAATATAGAGATGTCCAAGCGCTTGGTAGACCGCGTGTTTGCCATTGGGTGACACACGCACCCAGCGCAGCATGCGCGCATCGACTTGCTTGGGCGCCACCGCCACTTGGCGGCGAAGCGGCTTGAGCATACGCCGCGTGGTTTTGACGCGAAACGGAATGGCACTGCGTCGACCATCGCGCAGCCGAACCCGGTGCAACGTCCCGCCCGACCACAACACGACCGCCTTGGAATCAGGCGTAAAGCTCATGGTCGGATAGACCCCATGAATCGCCCAGGTTTCTTGCAAGTCGCGCTCGATGGGGTGGAGCAAGACCTCCTCGGCGCCGTTCCTTAGATTCTGGACCACCAAAGCGCTGCGCCCTTCGATGCGCCGCACAAACGCAAGCCAGCGACCATCGGGTGAGGGCGTCGGGCGTGCCGCACCACCCGGACCGCCAGCGACTCGAATGACCCGACCGGTCTTCGTATCCAAACGCTCGATGGCGTAGATGCCCTCGGCTGAGTTTTTACCGTAGCGAAAGGTGGCGCCGGGGGAGACGTCGCGACTGTAATACAGATACCGGCGATCCGGGGAGAAGACGGGCTCGCCCTCATCCTTTTGCTCGGTCTTCTTCTTGGTCATCTGCACGCCCTTACCGCCGCGGCGGTGGTAGAGCCACATCTCGCCCGAGCCAATGCTGCGGCGCGAGGTGAAATGCTTGCGCGCCACGATGTACTCGCTGTCGGGACTCCAGGCCGGACTGCTGACCAAGCGGAGTTCTTCTTTGGTGATTTGTTTGGCTTTGCCGCCGGCTGCCGGCATCACCCAGATGTTGTCGCCGCCGCCTTGATCACTGGTAAAAGCAATCCAGCGCCCATCGGGGCTAAAGCGTGGCTGCATGTCCCACGCTAAGGTGTTGGTCAGCGCCTTGGCCTCGCCCCCTTTGATCGGCATCACATACAGATCACCGAGCAAATCAAAGACGATTTTTTTGCCGTCCGGACTCAGATCGAGACTCATCCAGGTGCCGGTTTTAACGTCGATCGTCTGGCTGCGACTTGCGACTTTGGGCTGTTCAACGTCCCAGGGTTCTTTTTTGTTTTTAGCCTCTGTGGTTTTTGCCTTGGCAGGCTCAGCATCTGGCTTAGCCTGCGCCGCCGAACTCAAGACCAGGCCGAGCGCGCAAAGCAGGACAGGGGTCAATTCTCGAATGAATCGCACAGGGTCTCCATAAGCAGCGTAAGCCGCTCGCTGAGATGATACTGACCGTATCGACGTTTGATTTCAATCTCAGAACCGCAAGGCCTAAAGTCGCCGCGCATGAGCCTTCTGGCGCGCATCCTTGAGATATATGACGAACCCTATGTCGACCAACGGAAGGCAGAAGCGCCGACGAATTGTTGGCACAACTGCCAGTCTCGTCGCCACAACGCCTGCAAGTCGATCGCGGTACAAGCGTGACCGGTTGGGTTGCAACCGCCACAAACGACGACCGTACAACTGCGCCTTCAGGCCTCGACCTACCTCACCGACTCCGACTTGGCTGGGTTCCACACTTGTTTAGCGACCTTCCCCTAATCTGGGCCGAACCAACACATCCCAACTTGCCGCCCAAGCCCCCCGCGGCTACACTCCTGCCGCCACTTCTGTTCGGCCATAAAAGGAATCTATGCGCTTGATCTTACCCGTTTTTGCCTGCGCTCTTTTACTCGCCTGTGGCCCGCCGGCCAGCAGCGATGGTAATGGCGACCGCGCCGATGCCGGTAATTCGGTTGTCGATGCGGGCGGCAGCCCGGTTGTCGTTCCCGATCGCCCCGTGGCTACCGGTAACTGCCCGACCTTTAGCGCCGGCACCAACTTCATCAATCCGAGCGGGCAAAACCGGCAAGTCGATGTTTACTTACCCACCACAACCGACAACGCTCCGGTGCTGTTTATTTGGCATGGACTTGGCGACAGTCCCGCAAATATGGCGCGCAGCTTTGGTGCTCAAGGAATCGCTGGGCGACACGACGCCATCGTTGTGGTGCCTCATTCCTCCGGCCAATTCGCCAATTCGGAATGGTCCTTCACGGGGGATGCAACCGTCGATGCGGTCCTGTTTGAGGAAACCATCAGTTGCCTCGACACCCAATTCGGCATCGATCGAGGGCGCGTCTACACCACCGGATTCAGTGCCGGAGCGCTGTGGAGCACCTGGTTGCTGATGAACCGCAGTCAGTATTTAGCCTCGGCGGTGCTGTTCAGCGGCGGCGTCATGGGTGGCGCCTACACCGCGCCGCAGTTCGACCTCCCGGTGCTCGCCATTCATGGCGGCGCCACCGACGTTTTTGGCGGCTTTCTTCGCTTTAACGACATCACCATAGCACTTGCTAACTCACTCAAAGGTGATGGGCATTTCGTGGTGCTCTGCAACCATGACTCGGGGCATACCATCCCCTTTAGTCCCACCGCCTTCGCCATCCCTTTTCTCTTCGATCATCGCTTCGGCGATACCAGCAGTCCGCACAGTTCGGGTTTAGCGTCGAATTGGCCTGAGTTCTGCGCCATTCACTAGCGCGATAAATCCCCGTTTAGGCACAGGAGCCCATGTCCAATGTACGGTTGTAACTCTGATCCCTGTCCGGGGGCGGGCTTTAGCTTTGAACGACAGGCATGCCTGGCTATTTTTCTGGTGTTTCAACTGGGTTGCGCAGCGGCAATTCCGCTCCCGTCCGGTCAAGGGCTAGCCTATGATTTAGATCGAGTTGTTGAAGCGCAGGAACAAACTGGCTGGTCCATCGATGAACTCGAGACAAAGGAAGCGCTCAAAGACACTTTGCAAAGTCTCTGTCGTGCGAACGCTCAAGAGCAGCAACGAGCGCGTGTCGTATTCGACAAAGCCTTACTTAAAGCGGGTGGGCCGAGCAGGCTTCAATGGCGTAACGGTCAGCGAGAGATCAGACTTTTGAGCCCCGCTTTGCGCGCCGAACGAAGTCTCGGTTTGTTGGATTCGGGACTGCTGGCTCAAAAGCGCGGCGCCTGTCCTTTAGGATGGGAAGCTCAGAGCCCCTACCAAACGATACAAGACCCAATGGCGAGATGGATGTTTGGGATTCAGACGGGCGGGCGCGCCTATGCGCAAGTCGAAAGCGGTGTTCTTGGAGCTGGTGGTGGTGGGGCAGGGCGCCTTATCATGGGGCCTACTTTTAATAGACGCTGGGGATTGCTTGCCGTTTTGGAATTCGGCGGCGCCGGGCGATTTGAGAGCTTTGATTTAGGGCAGCCAATCGATGTGCCCGATCTGCTCGTGATGCCAGCTGCGCTGCTGCAACTGCGCAGACAGTTCGGTAGCTATTACCTCTTTATGGAATCGGGTGCGTTGGGATTTTTGAGCAAAGAGGATCCGGATCTTCGTGCCGGATTACGCAGTGCGGCGGGTGTCGGCATCACGCGCATCAAAGTGGGCCCTGTCTTGCCAACATTAGGTGCTTTTATTGGCTACGACCGAATTGCCGCCGGGACATCTAGTGCTGTGATCGACCAAGTTTATACTGGTGTTAATGCAGGGTTTTTATGGGGTCTGTGACCTTGTTTTGGCGCCGAGTGTTACGGCTGAATTGGCAAGTCCTTGGGCACAAACAAGTGATTCCAGCCTGTGCGACCGGCTGAGTCGCGGACGATCACCCAATAAGAATAATCGCTGCTACGCTCGGATGCCATCAGCGCTTTCGTTTCACCGTCTTCTGCTGCCGAAACGCGCATCACCACGCCTTGAGGTGCGGTGGTAAACCAAGACCACCGGGGTTCATCCGCTGGTACTAAGCCACCGGTTTCCGAACTCAAAGAGGTTCGAACAAGACCCGCCTCAAGTTCGGCTTGGTCGTCAGTTCGCCGCACAACGGGAACCGCAGGGAGAAGATTTTCAATCGGTTCACCTTCGCTCTGAGGGGGATCAATTCGATGGCGAGCGATCCAAACGGAGCGACTCAGGCGTAGGGGGTCTTCCGCACATGTCCAACCGTCAGGCGCAGCGGTTTCACCTTGATCGAGCAGTTCCTCAAGTTTGGGCTCAAGGGCTGCTGGGTTCGCACCATCGGGAAGCGAACAGTTAACCACTAAAACGGTGACTAAACC
>JAPKCE010000114.1 GCA_028823075.1 Myxococcota bacterium | reverse complement strand
TACGCATCTCGCTAAGGCCGCTGCCAAAGGCGCTCTTTTCGGCGACACTCCGCCGCGTGCGACGTCCTTGGTGGCGATGCGCTAAACGCTTGCCCTCCCCTTTTCGTTGACGCCCGCAAGCGGGCCCCGTAAATGCCGGCACCTCAAAATATCCAGGAGTCCTAAACATGGCCCGCGTAACCGTCGAAGATTGCCTTGAACGAGTGCCCAACCGTTTCGCTTTGGTTCACCTGGCTGCCGGCAGAGCTCGGGACCTGATCAAGGGTGATACGCCCACCGTCGAGCATGCAAAAAACAAAGAAACGGTTTTGGCTCTGCGTGAGATCGCTGCCGAACATGTCCGCTTTACCAAAGGGATCAAAGGGTCCTTGCTGCGTTCCATCGATGACCTTCGCATGGATTACGAAGCCCGTCAGGACCAGTTCTAATCGCTTAGCGATATGGAAAACCTGACCCCATCGCAGCGCCTGCGCGCCGCCGGGCTGCACCCCAAAAAAGGCTGGGGGCAGAATTTTCTGCACGATTCCAGCATGACCACCGCAATCGCCCAAGCGGCGATTGAGGAAACTCCTGCCTCCTGCCCGATTTTAGAAATTGGTGCCGGACTTGGTGATTTAACCGAAAAACTATTGGCGACCGGCCGCAAGGTGGTGGCCATTGAGCGCGATCGTGATTTAGTACCTATTTTGGAAAGCCGTTTCGCCGGCGAGAACCTGCAGGTGATCGAGGGTAACGCGCTGACCTTCGAACTCGAAGATGGGCCCTGGGTGGTGGTCGGAAACCTTCCTTATCACATCTCGTCGCGGCTTATCTTCCAGTTTCTGCCGCAGCGTGATCGCTGGTTGCAGATGACCATCATGTTGCAAAAGGAGCTGGCTTTGCGCGCCGGGGCGGCAGCCCCTGGTGAGCCGGGCTGGTCGAGTTTTTCGGCGCAGATTGCCAGACTTTGTGATGTGGGCTGGATCCTCGACGTGCCGCCCGGCGTTTTTACGCCTCCACCGAAGGTCAATTCGGCGGTGGTACGCCTGCGCCCGAAAAAGGTTATCGAAGAGATCGACAGCCCTGCCTACGAGCGTTGTTTACGAACTGTCTTTGGTAAACGTCGCAAGACGTTGCGCAACAACCTCAAGCCCTTGTTTCGCGATGAGCCCGAATTACTCGAAGCCTGTTGCGCCGATTTGAGCATCGACCCGCAGCGGCGCGGTGAGACACTTAGCTTAGCCGAACTCGCTGGCCTGGCCCATGCCATCAGCGATAGGCGCCCGACTTCTCGCCGCTAAGCCGATCTGCCCGTTTGTTAATCTGGCGGGGTTTGGCAAAACCACTTGCCGGCCTAAGGGCTCTGTTGAACAACTGTTGTGGCTATTTCGTCCCTGGCATAGCTCGCCGTTCTGCGAGTTTTTTTGAAAGGCTCACCATCATGAGATTTCGACCGCTTTGGATCTGTTTCGCTGCGTTCTTCTTGAGCGCTTGTGAGTTGGTTGGCACTGACGAGGGCAATCGGGGCGGCACCTGTGGGCAGCACAGCAGTTGCCCTTCGGACCAGGCCTGCACGGGCAGCGACTGCGTCGACATGCTGGGCCGCAGTTTTGACGTCACCGCCATCGATGTTGAAGTTTGCAATGCCAATTTGGACGGCGAGCCGTTCGATAGTCTTAGCGGCACGCCGCCAGACCCTCAAGTCGAACTGCGTTTTGAAGGGCGCGTGCTGTTTTCAAGCAGCGCCCATGATAACACCTTGGACACCACGTTCACCTTGCAAGATGTCTCGGTGACCATCAGCGATTTTTCCGACAGCTTTGTGGTCGAGGTGCGCGACGACGATGCGCCGCTTTCTGAGTTGATAGACACCTTGTCGGTCGACATCGGCTATCCGGGTTTGCGTGCCGGCGAGGTCATTTTGCGTAACCAAGCGGATTGTACGGAGAGTCCTGTCACGCGCATTGCGATTCATCTGCAACCCAGCGACGGAGCCTGGTAGCCCATGCGTTACATTGGTTTCGAGGGACCTATAGGCGCCGGCAAGACCACCTTGGTGCGCGCTTTGGAAAAGCGCCTCAACGGCAAGGTTATTCTCGAGCAGGCCGATGAAAACCCATTTTTAGACTTATTTTACCAAGATAAAGAACGCTACGCTTTTCAGACGCAGATCTTCTTTTTGCTGTCTCGTTATCAACAGCAGCGGCAGATTCTTCAGGGCGATCTGTTTCACGAGTATTTCTTGGGCGATTACGTCTTTTCACGCGATACTATTTTCGCTCGCATGACTCTCAACGAAGACGAGCTGGGTCTGTATTCGACCATTTACAATGCCCTTGTCGAGCAGATCCCCAAGCCGGACCTGGTGGTCTACTTGCGCGCTCAGCCGGATACATTAATGCAGCGGGTGCGCATGCGCGGTAAAGCTTACGAAGCGAAAATGGAGGTCGGCTACCTGCGCGAACTCTGTGATATTTATGAAGAATTCTTCCGTCATTACGACGACACCCGCTTGCTCGTTCTCGATACCGACGAATTAGATTACCGTAACAACCCCGCCGAACTCGACCGCGTTTGCGATTTAGTTCTGGAGACTTTAAACTCCCCTGCAAACAGCAGGGGATCGACCCCCGAATTGCTGGAGGAGTTGCAGGTATAAAAAGGAGTTCAGCTTCGACCCTGTGTGGCGGAGACTTGATTTCTTTCTGCGGCCTTTTAGTGCTTCGATTACAAAAGGAGGAGGTGAACCATGAACAAGGTCACCATCGTCACCCTTGCCGAGGCGAAAGCCTCACAAACCCCAATTTCTATGGTCACGGCTTACGACGCGACCATGGCTCGCATCGTCGATGACGCGGGTATCGATTCCATTTTGGTTGGCGATTCGCTGGGCATGGTCATCGGTGGCCAGGAGAACACGCTCGAGGTGAGTCTCGAGGAGGTTGCCTATCATTGCCGCGCTGTTCGCAGAGGCGCCCCGCGACCGTTCCTCATCGCCGATATGCCCTTTATGACCTACCAAGCGAGCGTCGAAGAAGCGGTGCGAAACGCCGGTTTTTTGTTGCGCCAAGGGAGGGCGGAAGCGGTAAAGCTCGAAGGTGGTCTGGCGGTGTCGCCTCAGATTAGCGCCATCACGGCCGCTGGAATACCGGTGGTTGCCCACGTCGGACTGACGCCCCAAAGCGTCCATGCCATGGGCGGGTTTAAGGTTCAGGGACGTCACGAGGCTGCCGCCGAGCGTGTTTTTCTCGATGCCCGAGCTGCGGTTGAGGCAGGCGCTTTCATGGTGGTTCTCGAAGGTATTCCGCAAGAGCTCGCAGCGCGAATTAGCGCCGATCTAGCGGTTCCAACCATTGGTATTGGCGCGGGTGTTGGCTGCGACGGCCAGGTCTTGGTTTGCAGCGATTTGCTCGGCATGAACCCTTCGTTTCAGCCGAAGTTTGTGCGTCAGTTTGTCGATGGCTATGCGCTCATGCGAGGCGCATTTGAGCTCTACGCCAAAGCCGTTGGTGAGCGCAGCTTCCCCAACGAGTCCGAGAGCTTTTCGTCGCCCGCCGCAGCTCAGCGAAAAGCGGTAGGCGGGGACCTGACGCGCCTGTACTAGCCGCTTGGAGAGAAGGTTATGGCGAAGGACAAAAAGGATTCAGCGCCGAGCATTACGAATCGCCGCGCTCGTCATAACTACGAAATACTCGGCGAAATTGAGGCCGGTTTGGTGCTCATGGGCTCTGAAGTCAAAAGCATCCGCGCTGGGCGTTGTTCCATCGCCGAGGCTTATTGCGCCTTGCTGAGCAACGGAGTCTTTCTGGTCGGATGCCGCATTGAGCCCTGGCCTGGCGCCAGTCATTTTGGGCATGACCCGGATCGCACGCGCAAACTCTTACTGAACCGTTCCGAGATCGACCGGCTGTCAAAAGCGGTGCACGCTAAAGGTCGAACCATCGTGCCCTTACGGGTGTATTTTAGCGATAAAGGTCGGGTCAAACTGCGCATCGGTGTGGGGCGCGGTAAGTCGGATTTCGATAAACGACAGGATATTAAAAAGCGTGACACCGACCGCGATATCGCTCGGGTTATGCGGCGAGGCTGAGCCGTTTTCTTTGATCGCTTTGCAGTGGTCCTTGTGACGGGCTTTGCGAGGCCGGTTGCGGGTGAAAAAAACGGCGTCGTACCCGCCCATTATACTAGCGCAGGGTGGGGTAGAGGGCGTAGGCAGCAAGCCAATGGAGAACTCGCATGAGCAAGCTACTCGAGATCGGTCGCAGCCATACCTGCGGCGAGTTACGTAACGATAGTCTGGGCACCGAAGTGGTGCTCATGGGTTGGGTCGGAGCCTGGCGAGATCTCGGTGGTCGTCGCTTTATCGATTTGCGCGACCGTTATGGCGTGACCCAAGTAACTTTTGGCGAAGAGCTCGACGCCGAACTGTCCAGTCGGGGCAAACAACTGCGCAGCGAATGGGTCATCGCCCTGCGCGGCGTTGTCGAAGACCGGGTAGCCAACGGCGGCAGTGTGAACGCCAATCTGCCCACGGGTTCGCTCGAGGTCCGTGTCACCGAGCTCGACGTGCTCAGCCGCGCTGAGACGCCACCGTTTCAGATCAGCGATGACGTCGACGCACGTGAGGAGTTGCGCCTAAAATATCGCTACCTCGACCTGCGCCGAGGCCCTTTACAGCGCAATCTAATCGCCCGTCACCATTTCAACCAAACCGTCCGCAACTATCTGTCTGACCGAGAATTTTTAGAGCTTGAGACGCCCTTTCTCATCCGCTCCACGCCGGAAGGCGCTCGTGATTACGTGGTGCCGAGTCGCGTGCATCAAGGCACCTTCTTTGCGCTGCCGCAGAGCCCGCAGATTTTTAAGCAGCTGTTCATGGTCGGCGGCTACGATAAGTATTTCCAGATCACCCGCTGCTTTCGCGACGAAGATCTGCGCTCAGATCGGCAACCCGAGTTCACCCAGGTCGATATGGAGCTCAGCTTCGCCACCGAAGAGCGTATTATGAGCTTGGTCGAGGGGCTCATTCGTCACACCTTTCAAAAGGTGATTGAGGTCGACCTCGGCGCCAAATTTGAGCGCTTAACCTACGCCGAGGCGATGCGTCGTTTTGGTAAGGACGCTCCGGATTTACGTTTTGGTATGGAGCTCGCCGAGCTTAACGATCTGGTCGAAGATTGCGACTTCAGCGTGTTCTCCAAAACTGTCGCCGGCGGTGGTTTGGTTAAAGCGCTTTGTCTGCCAGGCGGCGCCGAACGCTCACGCAAGCAGACGGAGAGTCTGCAAGAAGTCACCAAGCCATACGGTGCCAAGGGCTTGGCTTGGGCCAAGGTCACGGCCGAGGGCTGGCAAGGTGGAATCTCAAAATTCTTTAATGCTGATTTACAAGGCGCTATCGGGGGGCGTCTACAGGCTTCGCCCGGTGACTTATTGCTCTTTGTTGCCGACAAACCCAGCGTCACCAACGCGGCCTTAGGTAACCTTCGTTTGCATCTCGGCGATCATCTGGGCCTGCGCCAAAAGGGCACCTTTAAGGCCGTCTGGGTGACTGACTTTCCGATGTTCGACGAGGTGGAACTCGAAGACGGGAGCAGCCGATGGGTCGCTTGTCACCACCCCTTCACGGCGCCTCAAGCCGAGTACCGGCTCAGTATGGAGAGCGACCCAGGCTCTGCGCTCGCCCAGGCTTATGACTTGGTGATCAACGGACATGAGATGGGCGGTGGCTCGATCCGTATTCATGAAACCGAAGTGCAAGAGCGCATGTTCCGCGTTCTCGGGATGCCCGAAGAAGAACAGCGCGAAAAGTTCGGTTTTCTGCTCGACGCTTTCCGCTTTGGACCGCCGCCTCATGGCGGGCTCGCCTTAGGTGTCGATCGTTTGGTGATGGAGATGATGGGCGCCGATTCGCTGCGCGACGTGATCGCCTTTCCCAAGACGAACCGGGCGCAAGATCTCATGATCGACGCCCCGGGGCGCATCGACAAAGCACAGTATGAAGAGCTTGCTTTGGCGCCTGTCAGCGAGCCTCAAGAGCCAACAAAGCTTTAGGCGAAAGCGGTAGTAATTTACCGGTGGCCTTGCCCTCACTGAGCACCGCCATGCGATGTTCGCCGCCCTGGTGTAAGTAGATCCATTTCTCTACTGGCGGCAAGGCGCTGACGTCTTTAAATACGCGATCCGGACGGCATAGTGCGAGGCGCAATTGAGCGCCGTTCATATCGACTAATGGACGTCCGTGGTTGACCGCTGAGCGCATCGATGGACCCAATTTCTCAAGCCCAGCGGGCTCGCTCAAAGCGAAGTGTTCGCCGAACCAGGCTGCGATCTCCGCGGCCTTGCTGATGCTTTCGGGAACAACAACGATTGCTTGGCTACTGCCGTTGCGCAGATGCACCCAGATTAAATGGCGCGGGCTGCGCA
>JAPKCE010000113.1 GCA_028823075.1 Myxococcota bacterium | reverse complement strand
ATGCAGGTGCCGATGTTGCCGCCGGCAGTGAGGGTTAATAAGCCTGGGCCATAGCTAATGCTACCTGCCTGATCACTAACTCCAGGAGCGCCAAAACTAGCGCAGTTTTGCGCGTCACCAGATTCCAAATCAATACTCAGCCCGCGCCCCGCCAAACCCGCACCTTGGCCGTTGAGAATCCGCAAAGCCAGCGTTTGAGTGAGCGTCGTTGCGGCGCGCATCGTTAGGCTGGGCAATCCCTCTTCTTGCGGCAGAGCTTGACCGTCGAGCGTCAAGGTCAGGCTTGCCGCAGCACCCTCGCCCACGCGCACCGTCGTACCGGCTACCACCGGGCCGCCCGGCGTTTGCAGCGTCCCCCTGACCAGCGCATCACCTAACTCGTTGGCCTGCAACACAGTGACGCGAAACCGCCCATCAGGCCCCGTACGTCCTTCTAAGGTCTGCCGATTTACCCAGTTCGCGGCCAGCAACAAACTCGCCGGAGCGCTGATCCGAATTGGAACGCCAGGAACCCCATTGGCGGCCTGACCGTCACCGTCGAGCGCCATAAAGACGAGTTCGCCCGCGGCGCCGCCGAGCAGGGCTTCCACCACCCCGGCTGGACTCACCACCAAACGCTGCGCATCGCCGGGCGCCACATGCAGCGCAAACTGAGCACTCACCTGACTACCTATGGCCTGCGCGCGCAGCAGAATCGGCTGTGAATACGTGGCTCGGCTACTCAAGGCGAGGCGCAGATCGGCGGCGCCGAGTTGCAGATCAACGGGCAGCTGCTCGCTCACCAAAAAACCGGGCTCGCCGACGATACGCAGCGCCTCGGCGTGACCGCGACTTGCCAAACTGAATTGAAAGATAAGAGCTTCTCGGGTGTCGGGCACATCGTTTTCGGGCGGTAAACCGGCGCGTAAAACAGGCAGATCATCGGCGTCAAAGGCGCGCAAACGCAGCCCGAATTCCGCCCCTGAGCGCAGCGTGTCCGGCCAAGTACCATGAGGCACAATCTCGATGCGTGCGACCGTACCCGAACGCACTTCCACAGCCAATTCTTTGGCGTCCACCTCATGTTCTGCCAGACGAGCGATGATCTTCCCGCCCGACAGCAGGCGCGCAGGGCAAATAGCTTGGACTGTGACATCACCGTTTGAATCCGAAACCCGCAGACGGGTTGAAAGCCCGTCAAGGCCGCCCTCGGGATCAAAAAGAACGCGCACTTCGGGCACGCCAGTGCCGTTTGCGTTGATCACCCGAAAGCGAGCTACCGCACTAAAACTGCCGGCTCGACAGCCGATGCGCGGCGCAGCTTCCCCTTCGGCGGGCTCGGCTGGGTCGATAAGTATAATTTGGGTCGGCGCACCGGCGCGAGTTAAGCCCCTGAGGGTCATCGTATCGCTGCCATCACTGCCGACAAAAAATCCCGCGGGATCAAGTTGCAAACGCCAATTTCCGCGCAAGCCACCAGGCTGAATACAGAAACTCGCCGTGCCGCCTTCATCGGTCATGACTCTGGCGCCCAGGCTGAGCAGAGCGTTAGGTGGCCGAGCGAGGCAAGGGCCCGAAGCTGCGATAACCTGCACCGGCGAGCCGGGAGCTAAAAGACTAAGCGGTTTATTAAGGCCGGTATCTTGGGCGCCAGAATCGCCGCTGGGAGCATCAGCTCTGGCGACATCAATGCCTTGTGCACCAACGTCGCCGCTGTCCAATGCGCCACTGTCCCGCGCCGCTATGTCGGGCGAGCCCATGTCACGTGCAGCGCCGGTATCGGTGGGGCCAGCGTCGGGCGGCACCGGTGCGGCTTCCTCAATGAAACGCAAAATGATGCTTTCGCCAACGAGCGGGTTGTTAAAACCGTCGAACAACGAAACCCTCAAACGACGGCCCGCCGGTTGATCGGCGTCAATGCGCACGAGCATGTCTTGCCGCGCTAAGGGATCATTTTCGCCCTGGTTCCAACTGAGATCATCCATATCTTCAATTTCTAACTCAACACGAACCGAAGAACGCTCGGCGCTGATCGCAAATTGATAGGTCTCAACGACCGGCTCTTCCGCAGCGATGCTCGCCGTAAGGGTGAAACTGCCGGCCTTTGCGCGGCTCATTAGAACGACTGAACACAGCCCTTGTTGGTCGCTTAAACAGCGGTCCCCCTCGGGAAAGCGAAGCAAGTCGGCAAAGCCAGCAGCGCGCACAGAAAAGGCGGTCTCAACACTGGGCAAAGGCGCTCCAGTAACGCTGCGAACCTCGAGAACAAGGCGCAAAGCCTGACCAGCGATCATCTCTGCCGGGTCAACATCTCGCGTCTCGCCATCGCCCGCTGTGGTCAAACTCACCCAATGCAAACTGCCCGGCGCGTTATCATTTGATGGGGGTATAGAGGGTAAACTCGGCGCGTCACAGGCTGCGAAAGCCAATCCAAACAGAAATGAAAACCGCATAGCGAGCCCGCCGAAAATGAGTGGGGTAATTTCACGAAATTGTCGTGCGACGTCAACAGCCTAAAACCCGAGGGAAAGCAGCTCAGCGCCAAAGGTAAGAAACGCTTCAACCGGGCGCTCGGCGGTAGCGGCGAGAGGCCTAGCGGTTGTCGGCCTGGGTTTGGCCGTATAACCCGAAGAACCTCACCCCCCTTGGAGCGACGATGAAGGTCGAATTCGATCTCAACGGCAAGCCGCATAAACTAGACGTTGATGCCGCCATGCCTTTGCTTTGGGCTCTGCGCGATGAAGTCGGCTTAACCGGCACCAAATTTGGCTGCGGAATCGGCCAATGCGGTGCCTGTACGGTGCATATGGACGGCATTGCCATGCGCAGTTGCTCGCTGCCGGTGGCCGCTGTTCAAGGGCGTACCATCACCACCATCGAAGGCATCTCGGCGCAGGGCCTACACGCCTTGCAAGAAGCTTGGATTGAGGAAGATGTGCCCCAATGCGGCTATTGCCAGACCGGTCAGATCATGGCGGCGGCGGCGATGCTGGCGCAAAACCCCAACCCCAGCGACGAGACCATCGATCAAACGATGAGCAACCTGTGCCGCTGCGGCACCTACAACCGCATTCGCAAAGCCATTCATCGCGCCGCCGCGGCGATGCCAACACCTCCAGCTGAGGAGGCCAAGCCATGAGCGCTCTGTCGCGGCGTGATTTTATCAAACTCGGTGGCACCTTGGGCGCAGGCCTGCTGCTCGGCGCCTGTTCGGCCTGCAACAAGCAGAGGATCTTTACGCTGCGACAAGGCGTCGGAAGTAACCCGAGCGACCCAGACGCCGACATGCTCGGCTGGGTCTTTATCGCCACCGATGGCAGCATTAAAGTCGCCATCCCTTCGGCCGAAATGGGTCAAGGCGTTTACACCGGTCTTGCCATGTTGGTCGCCGAAGAGCTCGACGCCGATTTTGCTCAAGTCAGCGCCGTGGCGGCCTCGGTGAACCCGCAATTTGACAACCCGAAGATGCGCGGCGGCCAACTGACCGGCGGCAGCACCAGTACGATGGCCTTTTGGACTCCCATGCGTGAAGTCGGCGCCAGCGCTCGCTCCATGCTTTTGCAAGCCGCAGCCAAGCAATGGAAAACAACGCCCGAGAGCCTGAAAACGCAGCCGGGTAAGGTGGTTCACCCGGATGGACGCCAACTCACCTACGGCGCCCTCGCCAGCGCCGCAGCCAAACTCGATGCGCCAAGCTCGCCCAAACTCAAATCGGCAAAAGATTATCGCCTGATCGGCAAGCCGCAAAAGCGCTTGGATACCCCCGATAAAGTCCGGGGAACTGCGGTTTTTGGTATGGATGTTCGGCTGCCCGACATGGTCTACGCCGCGGTCGAACATGCGCATGCACTCAAAGGGCGTATCGCTAAGGTCGAAGGCCAAGCGGCTGTGACCGCCATGCCCGGCGTTTTAAGCGTGCATGTCTTTGACACCTGGGTCGCCGTAATCGCCAAGGGCTGGTGGCAAGCACAACAGGGTCTTAAAGCGCTAAAAGTCACCCAGGACACTACCGGCGTACCGACTCCGAGTAGTGCCGACCACCGCGCCAAAATGCTGCAAGCGCTCAACGAACACGGCAAGGCTAAACGCGGCAAAGAAACCAAGTATCTCGACGTCGAATACGAGGTGCCCTTGCTCGAACATGCCACCATGTCGCCGATCAACTGCACCGCCCATGTGCATGCCAAGGGCTGTGATGTTTGGGCGCCGACCCAAGCGCAGACCAACAGCCATAAAGCCGCCGCCAAAGCCTGCGGTCTTAAAGGCGATCAGGTGCGTATTCACACCACCTATTTGGGCGGTGGTTTTGGCCGCCGAGCCGAAACTGATTTCATCCACCAAGCCGTGACGCTAGCCGCCAAGGTCAAACTCCCGGTGCAACTGATCTGGAGTCGTGAAGAAACCACCCGCCACGGCTTTTATCGGCCGGCGGTGATCAGCCGCTTTCAGGTCGGGCTGAATGAGAAGGGTGATCCCCAGCGCTGGTCGAACCAAATGGCGATGCCCAATATGCTCTACCAAAAAGTGCCGGCGGTACCGAATATGGTGTGGAAGCTAACCGGCGATGTGATCGGTATCGACGGTGCGAAAGAGCCGCCCTATGCGATCGATGATCTCGATGTCGACACGCTGCATGTCGAACTCGACACCCCCTTGGGTTTTTGGCGCGCTGTGGGACATTCCCACAACGGCTTTTTTGTCGAGAGCGTGGTCGACGAACTCGCCGAACTCGCCGGTGAAGACCCGGCCGCCTACCGACGCCGTTTTTATGACGAATACCCGCGCCACAAAAACGTGCTCGATGCGCTCACCACGATGGCGCAATGGGACAAAAAACGCCCTGAAGGGCACCATTTAGGCTTGGCGGTTCACGAATCCTTTGGCTCGGTGGTCGGCGAGGTGGTCGAGTTGTCGGTCGCCAAGGATAAAACGGTCACTTTGCACCGGATTTGGTGCGCCATCCACTGCGGCCAAGTCATCAACCCCGACGCCGTGCAAGCGCAGATGGAAAGCGGTATTGTCTACGGGCTTTCGGCGGCGACTCGCGGGCAAATCACGCTCGACAAAGGCGTCGTACAGCAAAGCAACTTCCATGATTACCAGGTGATGCAAATGAGCGAAATACCCCCCATTGAGGTGCATCTCATCCCCAGCACCTCGGCACCCACGGGCGTGGGTGAAACCGCCTTGCCGCCGATCGCCGCTGCGGTCGCTAACGCCATTTACGCGGCCACCGGCACGCGCTTGCGGCGACTGCCCTTTGCCCAAGCCGGCTTTAAAACATGGCGTCGAGGGGGCGCCTAACCCCCCTGTCAGACCTTAGTCGCCCTTGGTAAAGCGATTGAAAAGATCGATCGGCACTGGGAAAATGGTCGTTGAATTGTTCTCGACGGCGATTTCGCTCAGCGTTTGCAAATAGCGCAACTGAATCGTCACCGGGTTTTCTGCCATCAAGTCTGCGGCCTCGCGCAGCTTGGAGGCGGCTTGCAGCTCGCCGGCGGCGTGAATCACTTTGGCGCGGCGTTCGCGCTCGGCCTCGGCCTGCTTCGCCATGGCGCGCTGCATCTCTTGCGGCAAGTCGATCTGCTTGACCTCGACGTTGTTGACCTTAACACCCCAGGGGTCGGTTTCTCGGTCGAGCACCTCTTGAATGGCGATGTTGATCGCCTTGCGCTCGGTGAGCAGATAATCGAGCTCATGCTGACCGCAAATGGAACGCAGTGTTGTCTGCGCTAATTGCGAGGTCGCGTAGAGGTAATGCTCGACCTCAAGAATGGCGCGACGAGACGAGACGACGTGGAAATAGATCACTGCGTTGACCTTTACCGACACGTTATCGCGGGTGATCACATCCTGAGTGGGCACATCCATGGTGACGATGCGCAGATCAACTTTGACCATGCGGTCGATACCAAATGGGATGATTAAAACCAGCCCAGGCCCCTTCACCCCGTCGACGCATTTGCCCAAGCGAAACACGACGCCGCGCTCGTATTCGTTCAAAATGCGTACGCCGCTGAGTAGAGCGACAACCAACACACCTAAAAATATCATCATGGAAACAGCCATGGTGTTTTCCTCCTACCCCGCAGGGATTTGTTCGTTTTCTACAATGCACACGCTTACCGTGACGCCCTCGACCGCAAGCACGCGCACTAGCGCTCCTTCGGCGATGGGCATTTCGCTGCGCGCTCTCCAGGTCGAGCCGCGCAAGTCCATGCGGCCGGACTCATCACCGACGATGGCCAAAACCAGCTCGCCGGTTTCGCCAATCATCGATTCTTTACCGCTGCTCGGAGGCGCGCGCATCGAGCGCACCAGCAAGCCGCCGATAACTAAGGCCAGCGACGCAAAACTTAGCGCGCCCGCCCAGATCAAGCTCCCGTCCACCCGGAAATCCGATTCCGGAACATCGAAGAGGAGGTAGGAGCCCAACACCA
>JAPKCE010000112.1 GCA_028823075.1 Myxococcota bacterium | reverse complement strand
CCTTCAAGCCCACCTAAAGCGCCAATTTCTGCGACGATTTTCCAATCGGGTGGGAGAATGGAACGGCTTAGAGAACCGGCAGCGACCAATCCTGCAGTCAGGCGGGCAGAAAATGAACCTCCTCCTCTGAGGTCTGCTGCCCCAGCGGTTTTCACATCGATTGGATGGTCGACATGACCGGGCCGAGGTTGGTGTCATCGCGATTAAGGTTCATCAACTGCGAAACTGCCGCAGGTTGCCAAGGTGATCGGCCCCTCAGCAGCAAGAGTACCTGTTCCGTGTCCGGATGAGCTTTAAACTGGAAGCTGCCGTTCTCTGAGATCATGGGATTACTGCCGACGTGTCTGCCATGCGCATCGAGCACCGCGAGGCTTAATTCTTGAGCATTCAAGACCCCAGGGGCTCGCAACTCGCGCAGGCTGCTCAATGGCCGTCCCTCGGCATCGACAAGCTGTCCGGTATATACAGGATAGTCGGGCCCGTTCGGCAGGATGATAGCGACTGGTGTATCACTGATTCGCTGACTCAAGATTTGGCGTGGGGGGGCAGGTATTTGATCGCTATTTGGCGTAATATCGAGCTCCCAGACGACCCCCTCAGTGAGTATGAGTTCGAAGTTTCCCTCTTCGTCCGTTTGGACTTCACGCAGCACAGGATGGCCTTCAATAGAGTTCTGTAACCGAGCCACAACGGCCGCCGGAATCCCTTTGTTCTCATCCGTTCGTAGCTGTCCGGAGAAGCTGCGCTCACTGTGCAAGGTAACATCTTGGTCGGTGCTCTGGCTGAGGTTGACGCTGAGGAATTGCTGCACCTTATCCGAGTCGCGCACCGCGATGGCGACGGTGCGAAAGCCTTGTCTGACATCCGTGCAACGTCCGAACGAACAATGCTCTTCCGGAGGACATGGGCTTTCGCTGTTACAGATGATTAGCGCTTCGTCTTCACCGGGCCAGGGTAGGGTGAAGAAGGATTCGCAGGCGCTCAAGGTACTGATAAGGAAGACGGCGAGAAGGTATCTCATGGCTGACCTCCGTTGTCCGCGCAGGGTATGTCGTCACTGAAGCGCAACAGCCACCAAGCGCGATCGACGCGCGCCTCATCCGGGACTTTGCGGTTAGGCGGTTCGCCCGGTTCATAATTGCGGTCCGACACTAAGGCCTCGAGGATATGGTAGCCGTTTGGCGCTGTTTGGTAGCCTCGTGGAAACTGCAGCGGGCTGTCCGGTTCAAGTACAAAGTTCGGCGCTTCACGGGCGCTGTCGGTCTGTTCGCTGCCGAGCAGGTTTTCTTGCATGACAAAGGGGGACCTTACTTCGTCATAATCGATGAACCAGCGAATGAAGAGGCGGTCTTGGAGGTCTTGCTCCTCGATGACGCCCAGTTGGAAGATGTGTTCGGCACAATTGGCATTGAGGCTGACGACTCCAGCGGCCGGGTTGATCTGACTCGGCAAAATCGCTGGGGGTTGGTTATTTGCCGGGGGATTAGCGCTCACGATGGGTCCATCCACAGGGGCTAAGCAGCCTTGCAAGATCAAGAGCACGGCGCAGGCCAAACTCGAAAGGGTCGTGTAAGCTCTTGAAGTTTCAGAACTGTCGATGGAGGTTAAGGACATCAAAATCATGGTGTCTGCCCAGAAATTGGGCGGTTTAGATGTCGGTAGATGGTGCGCGGGTCAATATCGAGCTGTGAGGCAGCCTGGGTGCGGTTGCCGCCGCAGCGCGCAACCGCTTCGAGAATTAGCTTAGTTTTATACGCTTCGACAGCATCGCTTAGCGTCGAACCGCCGACATTGTCCGCTTCAATTCCAAGGTCTTCAACGTGAAGAATACGTTCGCTGCGGTCGCCCATCAGCACGGCGCGTTGTAGGCGGTTGCGCAATTCACGTACGTTGCCGGGCCAGTCATGTTGCAGCAGCGCGGCCGCTGCGTCTGGACTTAGGGCCCAGGCGAGTTGCTGTTCGGCGAGAAAGGCGCGTGCGAGCAACAAAACGTCATCGCCGCGCTGTCGCAAGGGCGGTAATTCGATGTCGACAACGCGCAGTCGGTAATAGAGGTCTTCGCGAAAATCTCCGCTGACGATTGCCGCTTCTAAGTCAACATGGGTAGCGGCTAAAAATCGAAGGTTGATAGGTATGGAACGGTCGCCACCGACGGGCGTCACCGTCCCTTCTTGTAAAACGCGCAGAAGTTTCACCTGGAGCGGTAGAGGCATTTCGCCGATTTCATCGAGCAAAACGGTGCCGCCGTTGGCCTCGAGAAGGCGACCTTTGCGTTCGCTAACGGCTCCGGTAAAAGCGCCTTTACGATGACCAAAAAGCTCACTTTCAAGAAGCTCGCCGGGAATGGCACCGCAGTTCAGCGCCAGGAAGGGGCGATGTTTACGCGGCGAGCGCTCGTGCAGTTCCTGAGCCACTAACTCCTTACCGGTACCGGTCTCGCCAAGGATGAGCACCGGAGCATCGGCCGAGGCCAAGCGTTCGATCCGCTCAAACACAGCTTCCATGGCCGAGCAGCTGCCGATAAGTCGTCCGGAGCGCACTTCGTCGAGACGTTTGCGTAACACCGCACGCTCGGCCTCTAGGCTCTCGAGCCGCTCGGCTAAAGCGACCAGAATACCCGCCTGTGCGCTGAACACTTCGAGCACTTTTAAGGTTGATGGCTCAAAGCGATGCACGGCTTTCGATGCGCCGAGATGAAGCAGGCCTCTGAGCTGTCCATCGACCCAAAAGGGCATGCAGATCGCCGCTCTCAAGCGCAAATCGATTACCGATTGGGCATTGGCAAAAAGCGTGTTGTCCAAAACATCGGCCACGAGCAGCGGGGCGCGCCGGCCTTCGACCTCTTTTAGCATGGTGTCGGAGAGAAGAACGGGCTCGGAAGTGCCTTCGGCTTTGCCGCTGCGCGCCGCCACTTGTGGGCCCTCCTCATCGAGCAGCACGATATAGCCGCTGTCGGCCTCGGCGACTGCGACGCAATGCTCGAGCAAGGCATCGAGTAGGGTGCTCGGGTTGGCTCCATCTTGGACGAACCGAGCGAACTGGATGAGGCGATCGAGGTCTTGGGCACCCACAGTTTCGTTGCCAGCCTCACTTTCCGAGGTTGCGTGCATTTGACTCAAATAGAGCAATTGCAAAGGCCCGACATCGATGCGGTCGCCGTCGCTGAGTAAGGTCTCTTTAACTTTGGCGCCGTTCACACGAGTCGCCGATCGCGCCAGGAGTCGATGGCATCCGCCTTCGAGTAATAATTGAAAGTGGCCGGCAGCGATGCCGTTGAGTTCGGGCAAGCGAAGGTCACAACCGGCGCCAGTGCCGATGACGCTCAACGGACGATAAAGCTCGTGATTTGTGCCGTCAGGGACTTGAAGGAAGGGCATCCTTACGCTCCTTTCTCGTCATCCACAGATCGGCGGTGAGGGCAGAAAGGCCAATTGCCGCGCCAGTGTATTGTAGAAAGGTCCAGCGCTCTAAGTCGGCAACACGACCTTCTTGCACATAGCCAAGCGGATCGCGTTGTTGTTCGGCCATCCACCAAGAAAAGATGTTAAGGCCCAAGCCGCTGAGTTGTAAGCTGCCCAAGGTCAGGCCTTTGCGCATCTCGTTTTGTGACCAATGACAATATCCCAAAGGAGCTAAACAGCGATAATGCCGAACATGAGACACCACCGTGACCACCCTCTCGACCACGGTGGGTTGGGGCGGGGGTACCTCGTCGAGTAGCTTTTGGTACCAACTTCGCTCTTGGGGAGGGCTCAAAAAGGGGTCGAGCGCTTGGCCTGGAGCTAAGCGCAGCGCGGCGCGCGCAAAGTGGCTAGCAGCGTCTAATTTTTGTGCTCGATATTCGCAGACCGCGGCTAAACGGTACACCTCGCCACGCCCTGCTCGGCTTTTAGTCTTGGCCAAAGCCTTGTCGAGCTGACCGATGACGGTCTTACATTGGCCAAGCTCAAAGGCCTGACGTATGCTGTCCAGGTCGGCGCCCAGACTAAGAATTAAGGTGAGGAGCAATCCACTTGCCAATGGTGTAATCCACCTGCTTCAAATTGCAGGTCGAAACGCCGCCTGCAGTCGTTGCCCTCATACACTAGGCTGGCGCTTTCGCGAAAACTTCCATCGCTGAGCTGTATTTTGACCTCGTTGTTGCCTTTGAGGAGCGAAAACCGCTGTCCAAGTGTGGTCAGGGTAGCCTTTGAATCGCATGCAACGCTCAGGCGAGCGGGTCGAAAACGGCGAATCTTTGTGGTCAGCACCTGGCCGCCGCCTAAGCCGCCGCCAGGCAAGCGCACCACGCGCTTTACTGGTGCCGCGAGGTCGTGACGCAACTCGAGATGGTGCTCGCCGCGCGGCAGCCTGAGCAGATGGCGGCGCGAGCCGGCACTTACCCGCTTTTGGTTGATCCAAACCTCGGCCCAAGGGAACACTTCGATGCTCAGGTTATGCAAGATCACCCCCTGCTTCGGTTCAACTTCGGCCGTCTCACCGGAGGGGGCGGCTATCTTCTCGGGAGCCGTTATCGTGCGCTGGCGAAAGTTCGGGTTTCGTGACTCGCTCTCGGGAGGTGCGGCGGTCACGTTCGCCTGCGTCATACGATCCAACATCCACTGTGAACCGGCGGTAGCGAGCAGGGTCAGGGCAAGCCCGACAACCACCAAAGGTCTCAGCCAAGGGCGGTTCGCGGCGCCGCTCACTTGGCGCAACAGTTCGCTTTGATCGGGGTCTAATGCTACGACCCGGTTGGCCAGCGCGACGGCTTCGGGCCATTGGCGGTTACGCATGGCGTCCTCGGTAGCCTCTTTCAGTCGCAGCACCTGTTGGTCACGCCAGGCAGCCGTGGTCACTTGAGGGCTTTGCACCAACTGCTGAGCCGAGCGTTGTAAGTTCCCTAGCCAGGGGATGGTCACCAATTCCATGCGGTCTAGGAATTGTTGTAAGCCGTCGTAACGGTCGGCTGGTTGGCGCTCCATCAGTTGCTCGATCGCCTCGGCCAGACTGGAGTTGAGCGATGGCGCTGCTCGGCTCAGGGGTACGAATTCTCCCTTGTCGACTTTGCGAAAGATCGCAGCTGCGTTGGGGGCGTCGAAGGGGTTCGTGCCGGTGACCATCTCGTAGAGCACCGTACCTAGGCTGAACTGGTCGCTGCGTTCGTCGGCGCGCAGTCCGTTGATCACCTCGGGAGCCATATGTGCTGGCGATCCGACGAGGGCTCCGGTGATGGTCAGGCCGTGGCTGTCGTCGAGCCGAGCGATGCCGAAGTCCATCAGCTTAACCGCTCCGTCTTTGCCCACCATCACGTTGCCCGGCTTAATATCACGGTGCACCACCGAATGGCTATGTGCGTGGAGCAGCGCTTTAGTCAGCGGGATGGCGACACTGAGCAGCGACTCGGGGGGGCTGAAATGGGTTCGATCCATGAGTTCGCGCAGGGTCTCGCCTTCGAGGAATTCCATCACCAAAAACTGGCGATCATCCTGCTCTTCGCTCCAATGAAAAACCTGTACGATGTTCGGGTGCGCAAGTCTGCCGACCGCCTTCGCCTCGGCGCGAAAGCGGGCGCGACCTTCGGCGCTAGCGACGAGAGCAGGATGCAGAACTTTGACCGCTACATCGCGGTCTAGCCGCTGATCTCGAGCACGGTAGACCATGCCCATACCGCCCTCACCAACGAGATCTTTGATTTCGAAACCGCCGAGTTGTTCCGGGTCCACGACTCTAGGCTCCCATACAGACCCCGAGGGATCGCGCCGTCATGAGCAAGGAATGGTTAGGAGGAACCACACGGATTTTACCAGCAATTTCGCTGATCGGAACGGTGGTTATCTTGCCTTCTTTTAATGCGACCATGACGTTCCACTGCCCGGCCATCACGCAGCGCGCCGCGGCGGCTCCAAAGCTGGTAGCGAGCACCCGGTCAACGGGGCTCGGGCTGCCGCCGCGTTGCAAATGCCCGAGCTGGGTGGCGCGGCTCTCGATACCGGTGTGCTCTTCAATTTGCCGCGCTAGAGCCCAGCCGACACCGCCGAGGCGAGCACTTTCGGGGTCGCGAAACAGAGCGGTTCCATCCTTGGGCCGCGCCCCTTCGGCGACCACGACGAGTGCATAGCTGCGTCCCCTGCCGCGCATGCTGGCTATTTGCTCCCCGATAACTTTGATATCGTAGGGGATTTCGGGGATGACGATGATGTCGGCGCCACCCGCTATTCCTGACGTTAGGGCGATCCAGCCTGCATCACGGCCCATGGTCTCAAGCACCATCACTCGGCGATGACTCTCACCGGTGGTTCGCAGCCGGTCCAGTGCGTCGGTGGCGCAGTGCAAGGCCGACTCGAAGCCGAAGGTGACGTCCGTACCTTCGACATCATTATCGATGGTTTTCGGTATAGCGATCACCGGCAGTCCGCCGTCCATGAGCCCCGCAGCGATGCGCGTTGAACCGTCGCCACCGATGCTG
>JAPKCE010000111.1 GCA_028823075.1 Myxococcota bacterium | reverse complement strand
GACCCGCCCCTCTTCACTTAGCGGTAGCCCAAAGGCTTTGAGCTCTCCGTCGACAGCCTCGCGGGCGCTACCGCTAAATTCCAAAGCCATCTCGACCCGGGCGCTGTCTTCGCCGCGCCTCACGAGACCCGCCTTGGTTCGTCCTCCACAAGCAAGCCCCAAAGCCTGCCCTACGAGGCTTTTTCCGGCGCCTGTTTCACCCGTCAGTGCAACCAAGCCAGGTTGGAGTTGCAGCTGCAGGCGATCGGCGAGCACCAGGTTGTTGATGCTCAACTCAGCGATCATGCCCATTCACCCCAATGCAGCTTGTTACGCAGGATCTTTAGGTGGTCATGAGCGGGGGCCTTGAGCAAGCGCAAAGGTTGGGCATGCCCTGTTAGCTCGACTCGCGTCCCTCCTTTTAGAAGCAGGCGTTGCTGTCCGTCGAGCACCAGCCATGCATCCTCTTCCGGCATGATCGTGAGTCGGGTTTGAGGCGGGATGACGAGGGGGCGGAAACGGATGGAATGAGGCGCAACGGGAACCACAACCAGTGCATCCATCCCGGGTAAAAGAATGGGTCCACCAGCGCTTAAAGCATAGGCTGTGCTGCCGGTCGGTGTAGCGACTAGCGCACCATCGCCGCGCAGAAGCGTTGCAGGTTGGCCGTCGATCTCGAGAGCCACTGAACAGATTCGCCCGGGTTGGCCCGAGGTGACGAGGGCCTCGTTTAAAGCGCTGCTTCTTTGGTCGCCCCATTGGACGCTGAGGCGAAGTCGGGTTTCCTCGATCAGCTCCTCATCGATAACCGCCTGCAAGGCCTGTTGCGCCTCTTGTGCCGAAAACCCGGTGATGTAACCTAGGCGGCCCAAGTTGATGGCGACCATGGGCAAACCCAGATCGGCATAGCGGCGCGCCGCTTGAATCAGCGTACCATCGCCGCCGAGTACGACCAATGTGTCGCCGCGCTGCGGTGCGCTGTCGGGTTTGAGAAGGGCAACTTCAAAATTTTGACGCCCAGCGAAGGCATACAGTTCCTCTGTTGTCCTCTCGGCAGCATCACTGTTTGAACGCGCCAGCAACCAGATCATTTTTTGCGTCCTGTGTTGCCACCGACTTCAAAGCGTGGCGCTTTGTCGGTCCCGAGCCGCAGACTACCTTTTTCGACTTTGTTTTTGACGAACTGAATTTCGATGCGTCGGTTTTTCGCTCGACCCTTGCGTGTGTTGTTGCGGTATAAGGGTTCGTGAGGACCCTTACCGACCGCTAAAACTCGGCTCGGAACGATGCGCTGAACACTTGTAAGATAGGCCGCCACCTGGGCGGCGCGAGCCATGCTTAGATCGCTGTTGGACGAGAAAACATTGTTACGAAAAGGAATGTTGTCGGTGTGTGCCTCGATGATCGTATTGGCATTATTACCCTTAGCTTTGGCGGCGACGCCATCGAGAAAGGCATGAAACCTTGGGTCGATTTCCTGTTTTCCGGAGGGGAACATGGCCTCCCCGTCAAAGCGCAAAATGATTCTGTCTTTTCGACGTACGATCTCTGGTTTTTCAATTTTCTTCTCGTCCGCTGGGTAGCGCGGTAGCACCTCTTTTCGTAGCTCCTCTTCCAGCTTCGTAGCGGTCATCGTGAAGTCATCGTTAATGCGTATCAGGTCCATCGCCGAGGGCGCTGATAAACTCTTTTTTTGCGCTAGGCCGAAGGAGTTCTTCATCGCCCCATTGACCTGCTGGTAACGCTGCGTATCTGTGACTTTTGAGAAGCTCAATAAGAGCACGAAAAAGGTGAGAAGTAAGCTCATTAAATCGCCAAAGGTCACTACCCAAGCGGGGGCTCCTTTAGTGATTCTAAGTTCGACTTTTGTCATGGTTTCAGCGCTCGTTGCTGCGCCGCATCGGGAACCAAGAATACAAACTCGGTTAGGTTGACGACCCCGTCCGGGGCGGGTTGAGTTAGACCTGGCGTCACACCGGGCAGAACATGCTGGGCCAAGATACCCGTCTTAGGTAGGCCTCTCACGCCCTTCGCGCCGATGACTGCACGCCGCCCCGCGACGCGAATAGCGCTCACACCGTCTTGCAGCCCGCTATTCTTTTTCCGTTCGTCTTTTGCAAAGGCCTCGAGGGCGATGCCCCGCACTTCGAGGCGTGTACCAAGACGTATCAGCGTGTCGGCCATCGCTTGATAAACCATTTTCGCCTTGGGGCTTGGTTTCTCACTGCCCGGCAAAAATAGATCGTAGGCGACAAAGCGAACGACCTCACCTCGAATATCCTGCACCTTTTCGACGCGCCCGGGTTCTTGACCAGGAGGAAAGGTGTCGCGCAGCGCCAGTTGGAGGATGCTTTTAACCTTTTTATTGAAGTCGCGCCGATTAAACTCGGTCGCCATCATATTATCGGCTCGCGGTATATGTTTAGCTGAGATTTTCTTTTGGATCCCGAGGGCTTTATCGAGCGAACCGCGCACCAATTTGAATTTCACCGGGTCCATGCTCGAAAAGCTCAAAATCAAAACAAAGAAAGTGAGCAATAGGCTCATCAGATCACCAAAAGTGACCACCCACATCGGCGCGCCGACAAAGACTTTTTTATAGCGAACGTTCTCTTCTTCGTCGTCGAAATCGTCGTCGGGTACCGACAAGGGTTCGTCATCGAGTTTGATAAGCCCCGCGATGTGCGTCTCGTGGGCGCTGGCGAAGAGATCGTCGTCATCGAGAACGGGTGGCAGTTCCTCTTGCATCGCCTAGGACTCCAGCTGGTCCCGTTCTTTGGGCGGGAGTTTAGCGCCGAGCATCGCTTTGAGTTGGTGGGGGTTGGTCTCGCCACGCCCGATGGCCAAGATGCCGTCGATCATCAGACGGCGCTGGAATAGCTCTTGTTCCGAGCGGAAGGCTAGCTTGTCGGCGATGGGGAGAAAGAAGACATTGGCCAGAACGGCGCCGTAGAGCGTGGTGAGCAGAGCGATCGCCATGGCCGGCCCGATGGCCGCCGGATCTTCCATCGAAGACAACATTTGCACCAGCCCAATAAGGGTTCCGATCATGCCAAATGCCGGTGCGACATCGCCGCCCATTTTAAACAATGAGATACCCACGTCGTGGCGAGCGACCATCTGATCGAGTTCTTCGTTGAGGGCGCGTTTGATGTGGCTTGTGTCCACGCCATCGACGACCTTTTGTACGCCGCTGCGCAAGAAGTCGTCGTCGGGTTCAACGCTTTCGAGGGCCAGCACCCCCTCCTTGCGCGCTAGCATCGCCATTTCCAACAGTTGGTTGATGATCTCCACCGAAGAGACAGCGTGGTAGATGAAGGCGTTTTTGATGACCCGAAACGCGTTAAGAGCTTCGGTCACGGGAAATTTCATTAGGATCATTGCCAGCGTGCCGCCGACGACGATCATCAATGAAGCCTGATTAATAAAGACCTGCGGGTCGCTGCCTCCGGCGATCGCACCGCCCACCAGGCCCAAACCAGCGATCAATCCGACTAAGGTTGCGAAGTCCAAAGAGATCCCCAGCGGCTCGTTGCCGGAAGCGACGCTACAAAAGGCGGGCCATTCGAACAACCGGGTAAACGCAATTTTGCAGAACAATTGCCTTGTTCGCCCTGGGGCGCCATGGCAACCGGCGGCCCTCTGAGGAGAATTTGGTGCAACTATCCGTCTCAGCCGTGACCGACGTAGGCTTGGTGCGCGAGGGTAACGAAGACAGTTTCTTGGTCGATTCAGATCTTGGCTTGTTTATCGTCGCCGACGGCATGGGTGGCCATCGTGCTGGTGAACATGCGTCATCGATGTCCATCGACGTTGTCAGGCGGGTTTTGGGTGAGCGTCAAACTGAACTCGAAAAACAAACGCAGGTCGATGGCGAGCCCCGCGAAGACTCGCCGGCTGTGAATGTTCTTCGCGATGCCATGCAAGAGGCCAATGCTACGGTTTTTGCGGCTGGTGCGGCCGACCCGAATCTCAAAGGTATGGGAACCACGGTGACCTCGGCGCTGATTCTCGGCCAGCAAGCCTTTATCGGCCATGTCGGCGATTCACGCGCTTACTTGTTGCGTCAGGGGCAACTGTATCAGGTGACTATGGACCATAGTTTGGTCGCTGAGCAGGTTCGCTTGGGGCTCATGACTGAAGCTCAAAGTCGGGTGTCGCAGTATCGCAACATCATCACACGGTCGGTGGGTGTCGACGCCGAAGTCGAAGTTGATCTGTACTATGTGTCGCTGGAAGAGGGTGATCTTTTGTTGCTCTGCAGTGACGGTTTGAACGGTATGATCACCGACGAGCAGATCGCCGACGTGTTGCGCCAGCATCTGGCCGACCAGTGTCCGAAAGCATTGGTCGAACTGGCGTGTGAGCATGGCGGCGAGGATAACATCACGGCTGTTTGCGTTTTCGTCGGCGATGTGAACGCGACCTTAACCGACAGCTTGGAATAAAGAAGCGCCCGAGGCGCTCTTCTTGATGTGTCGCAAAAAAGGGTTTGTAATGGGCTTTGAGCGGACGCTGTTGAGACGGTTCGTTCTTGACGATGGCCCGGGAAAGCTCTAGCGCCCTGGCTTCGAGGAGCCCTTTGTTGAAGAAGCGCCAAGATAAGTATTTTACCGTTGCGGTGACGCCCGAGCGTACGGGTAAGACGCGCTATTTTGTCGTGCAGCGCCTCTGGTTGAGCGGTCTCGCTTTGGGTTCAATCGTTGTTATCTCGGCGCTTCTCGTTGTCAGCGTTGTTGGAATTAAGGGTTGGTTTCAGACGCGCCAGCTTCGCGTCGGGCAAGACCGCAGCACGGAACTGCGTGCTCAAGTCAACAAAACCGAAGAAAAAATGGCTGCCTTAGCCCTACGCCTAGAAAACGTCGATGCTCTCGAAGAGCGCCTGCGTGAACTCGCCCAATTATCCGACCCCTCGCGGCGGATCGCCATCGGTCCGGTAGGTGAGGTCGACAGCGGTGAGGCTGCCCCGTGGGGCCAGCGTGAGCACCCCTTGTTACGGCAAGCGCGTGAGCATCTTATGAGCGAGCGTATGGACGGCCTTCTCGAAGAGGCCAATGATCAAGTGGCGCAGCTCGAATCGCTGACCCGCCATTTTGAAGCGATGCAAGCACGCCTCGCATCGACTCCGGCGCTGCGCCCTGCGAAGGGCTGGCTCACCAGTCGCTTCGGCGAGCGGCGAGATCCGATGACCGGTCGCACGACCATGCATCGAGGTATCGACGTTGCGGCGTCAATAGGAACAGCCATCGTAAGCCCGGCCGATGGAGCCGTGGTGAAGGTGGAACAACAAACAGGTTATGGGCTGGTGGTTATGGTAGACCACGGCTTTGGCATGATGACGAAATATGCACATCTCGCGGATTCCGCTGTTCGACCCGGTGATACGGTTCGTCGCGGAGAGCGCCTCGGCAGCGTTGGAATGTCTGGTCGGTCTACCGGTCCCCACCTTCATTATGAGGTGTTGGTCGATGGTGTCGCTGCAGACCCAGAGTACTTCATCCTCGATTGATAACCGGTTCTGCCGGTTGTCGCAGCGCTCGCTTAGGCGGGTCAGGGGTGTCTTTTGAAAGCCTACGTAGAAAAAGTGTTTGGCACGCGGTCGGACCGCGTCATGAAACGTCTTCGGCCTGCCGTGGACCGAATCAATCAGCTCGAAGCCGAGTTTTCTAAACTCAGCGACGATGACCTGCGTGCCCAAACGGCCGTGTTTCGAGAGAAGCTCGCCAACAATGCACCGCTTGACTCTTTGGCTGCGCCAGCATTTGCCGTGGTCCGTGAAGCCGGTAAGCGGGTGCTCGGCATGCGTCATTACGATGTGCAGTTGGCTGGTGGAATGGTGTTGCATGAGGGCCTGATCGCCGAGATGCGCACCGGCGAGGGTAAGACTTTGGTGGCGACCCTTCCGATTTACCTTAACGGGCTCGCGGGCAAGGGCGTGCACCTGGTCACGGTCAACGATTATCTGGCCCGCCGGGATGCCGAATGGATGGGTAAGCTCTACAGTTGGCTGGGTTTAACCACGGGTATCATCACCGCTGATATTAGCGATGAGGTTCGCCGAGCCGCCTACCACTCGGACATCACCTACGGGACCAACAACGAGTTTGGTTTTGATTATCTGCGCGACAATATGAAGTTTGCGCATACCGAGATGGTGCAGCGTCCGCTAGCTTACGGCATCGTCGATGAGGTCGATTCCATCCTCATCGATGAAGCGCGTACCCCTCTTATTATTTCGGGGCCAGCCGAGCTTTCTGAGGAGATCTACCACAGTTCGGACAGGCTAATCCCGAGGCTGCGTCGCGATGTGGATTACGTGGTTGAGGAACGCAGTCGCTCGGTGACAATGACCGAGCAAGGTGTTCACCGCGTCGAGGAGATGGTCAATGTCCCGAACCTCTACGACATGGAGCATATTGAGACCGTCCATCATCTGAATCAAGCTCTGCGCGCTCATGCGGTTTACCGTCGTGATGTCGATTACGTGGTTACCGGCGGCGAGGTGGTCAT